>JBBRDO010000060.1:0-28003 GCA_038203825.1 Chloroflexia bacterium
TGGTCACTGGTCACTGGTCACTGGTCACTGGTCACTGGTCACTGGTCACTGGTCACTGGTCACTGGTCACTGGTCACTGGTCACTGGTCACTGGTCACTGGTCACTGGTCACTGGTCACTGGTCACTCCTTCAAGCGCTCGCGGAGTTTGGGGAGGCGCTCCTGGGCGGAGGCTAGCCTAGCACGCTCGCGCTCAACTACGTTGGCTGGGGCGCGGCCTATGAAGCCTTCGTTGGCGAGGAGGGCTTCTGTCCGCTCTATCTCGGCCTCGGTCTGCTCGGCTTCGGTTTGGAGGCGCTTCTTCTCGGCGTCGAGGTCCACCAGGCCTGCGAGGGGCAGGACCACTTCGGTATCGCCCACCACGAGGGTAGTGGCCTTGTCGGGGCGGTCGGCGGGCGATAACTGGGCGGCGATGGTTAGCCGCGCGGGGTCGAGACGAGCCAGGCGGGCGAGAGTGTCGGCCTCCTGCTTGAGCATAGCGGTGCGAGAGCCACCGGCTATGTGAGCCTCGATGCGGCGGCCTGTCATCTCCTTCTTGATGTTTTCAGGGGCATCGCGCACGGCATCGGCGCGGGCGTTCCTGATCTCGCGGATGATCTCCATGATGAGCGTGAAGTCGCGCTCGGCTCCGTCCTCGGTTGAGTGGGGCGTGGGCCACTGAGCCATCATTATGCTCTTTGCTGAGGAAGCAAGCGAGTCGTCCTTACTGGGCCAGCCGTGCAGGTTCTGCCATAGCTCTTCGGTCAGGAAGGGCATGTAGGGGTGGAGGAGGCGCAGAAGGCCGTCCAGCACGTAGCGGGCGATACGAGAGGTCTCGGCGCGCTGGGTTGCGCTGTCGCTCTTGAGCGAGCCTTTGGCGGCCTCGATGTACCAGTCGCAGAACTCGCTCCACACGAACTCTTGCAGCATCTTGCCGGCCTCGCCCAGCTGGTATTCTTCGAGCATGCGGGTGGTCTGCTCGACGATACGGCTGTAGCGGCTGAGTATCCACCTGTCGGGCAGGGAGTGAGGCTGTGAGGGTGGCTCGGCGGAGGCCGTTCTGGGGGCAGGTGCCTCTGCTGCGGAGAGCACGAAGCGTGTGGCGTTCCAGAGCTTGTTGGCGAAGTGGGCGGTCTGCTCGATACGCCCGTCGCTGAACTTCTGATCGTTGCCGGGGGAGGAGTTGGTAATCAGGGCCATGCGGAGGGCGTCGGAGCCATACTTGTCGGCCATGATCAAGGGGTCCACCACGTTGCCGACAGACTTGCTCATCTTCTTGCCCTGCTCGTCGCGCACGAGGCCGTGCAGGTACACAGTGTGGAAGGGGACCTGGCCTGTGTTTTCGAGGCCCTGGAAGATCATGCGTGCCACCCAGAAGAAGAGGATGTCGTAGCCTGTCTCCATCACGTCTGTGGGGTAGAAGTACTCGTAGTCGGGCGTTTTGTCGGGCCAGCCGAGGGTGCTGAAGGGCCAGAGGCCGGAAGAGAACCAGGTGTCTAGCACATCAGGATCCTGGTGGATTTGGGTGCTTGCGCACTCGGGGCAGGCGGTCACGGTTTCAGGGCTTTGATCGGAGGCAAAGCGATGGCTGTTATCGCAGTACCACACGGGTATACGGTGGCCCCACCAGAGCTGGCGAGAAATGGGCCAATCGCGGATGTTCTCCATCCAGTGGAAGTAGACTTTTGTGAAGCGCTCGGGCACGATGCGCACGTCGCCGTTGCGCACGGCCTCGATGGCAGGGCCGGCGAGGGGTTGCATGCTCACGAACCACTGGTCGGACACGATAGGCTCGACGACTGTGCCGCAGCGCTCGCAGTGGGGCACGTTGTGGGTATGAGGCTCCACTTTGATCAGGTAGCCTTCGCGCTCAAGCCGGTCGACCACGCCTTTGCGTGCCTGGTTCACTCGCTGCCCGGCGTAGGGACCGGCGTTCTCGTTGAGGGTGCCGTCGAGGTTGAGGAGGTTGATGATAGGCAGGTTATGGCGCTTGCCGATCTCGAAGTCGAGGGGGTCATGGCCGGGGGTGACCTTTACAGCGCCCGTGCCGAAGTCTAGCTCCACCTCACTGTCGGCCACCACGGGTATGGGGCGGTTCATGATGGGGAGGAGGACGGTTCTGCCGATCATGTCTTTCCAACGAGGGTCGTCGGGATTCACGGCCACGCCCGTATCGCCCAACATGGTTTCGGGGCGGGTGGTGGCCACTATGATGCCGGGGTGGGAAGGGTCGGCGGTGCCATCGGGGCCGCTGAGGGGGTAGCGGATCGTCCAGAGGAAGCCGGGCTCGGTTTCCATGATCACTTCGAGATCGGAGAGAGTGGTGGCGCAGCGGGGGCACCAGTTTATTATGCGCTCGCCCTTGTAGATGAGGCCTTTGTCGTAGAGGTGCTTGAAGACGGTGCGGACGGCGCGCACGGGGCCGGGATCCATCGTGAAACACTCACGGGTCCAGTCGCAGGAGGCACCGAGGTGGCGGAGCTGGTAGCGGATGCGGGGGCGGTAGAGATTCATCCACTCCCAAGTGCGCTCAAGGAACTTTTCACGGCCCAAGTCGTGGCGGCTGATTTCCTCTTTTGCAAGCTCTTTCTCGACCACGTTCTGACCGGCGATGCCCGCGTGGTCTTCGCCGGGGAGGTAGAGGGCGGAATAACCGTCCATGCGCTTCCAGCGGATCAGGATGTCCTCGACGGCGTTGGTGAGGGCGTGGCCCATATGAAGCTCTCCGGTGACGTTGGGCGGGGGCATGATGATTGTGTAAGGCTTTTTGTTGGGGTCGCGCTGGGGGGTGAAGTAACCCTGAGCCTCCCACCAGTCGTACCAACGGGCTTCGACGTCGCTGTGGCTGTAGGCCTTAGCCATGGCATCGGTTTCGCCTTCGGGTTTGTCTTGTATATCGGTCATTTGTGTACTCTCCTCTATTTTTGTCTAAGGTCGCTTGAGGAAGCGCGGTTTGTCGGGTTAAAAACAAAAAGCCCTTCGTCCTTGCAGAGGACGAAAGGACAGGCCTTGTCGTGGTACCACCTTGCTTTGGCAATCGGCGCAGCGAGCGCTGTGCGTTTTGCCCTCGGAGGGCTATATCGGGCCTACCCGTGTGGGTTGAGGAGAATATGCTCATACTCGTTCGCCCACAGGCTCGGAAGCGACGTTCGGACCCTGATTACGCGAGAGGCTTTCAGCCGGTGACCTCTATTCTCTGGTGCGCCTTGGAGCGTCCTACTCCTCTTCGTCAATGCCTTGTACATATGCTGTTGTAGCGCTATTATACGCTTGCGGTCCAAGCATGTCAATCGGTCGAAAGAAGTAGGCAGCAGGGCTTACAGGGCAGCGAGGTTGAGGTCAATATAACAAATGATATAAAGAATGGGAGAGGAACGATGGAAGTAAATGAGGCAATCCGCACCAAGAGAGCAGTGAGACAATTCGCGGATAAGGCAGTGCCGGACAATGCAATAGAAGCGATATTGAACGCAGGGCGAAGGTCGCCGACTGCGTCGAACAAGCAGTACTTGACGTTTATAGCGATAAAGGACAAAGGTGTACAGGCTCAGATAGCAACTATGGCCCCTGGAGCGAGACACCTGGGGAATGCAGCATTCGTAGTAGCGATTGCGGTGTCGGACGTGGGGATTGGGGCAGACATCGTTCACTTTGACATAGGGCAGGCGGCAGCTTATATGATGCTGGAAGCGTGGGAGCAGGGGGTTAGCTCGAACGTGGCGCTGATGAGAGATGCGAAGGGGGCGAAAGCGGCGCTACACCTGCCCGATGGCGTTTCCAGTGAGTGGGCGATCTCCTTCGGCTACCCGGCGCAAGAAGAAGCTGCGACGGCACCTCCGAAGGCGGGAGGGCGCAAGTCGTTGAACGAAGTGGTCAAATGGAATAGCTGGTAGGAGACTGAAAGGAAGACATGACACAAGCGAAGAAAGGGGCTACGCGCAACCAGATGGCTATGCCGGGGATGGGCGTTGACGAGTTTGGCCCACCTGAGTGGCAGGCTGTTAGGGAGGCTGTTGGTGAGAGCCTGAAGCGGGATGGCGCGTTGTGGGCAGCGTTCGTGGGATGTCGCACGGTGGAGGTATATACGGATGGGTCGGCGCCGGTGCGCAACCCGGGTGGGCCGCTGGGGTGCGCCGCCGTGATGGTGGGGTTCGCGGGGATGGTGGGGTTCGCGGGGATGGTGGAGCAGGCGGTTGCGCTGAGGCCGAAGGCGCAGGCGCGTTTGGAGCTTGGCGCTTATGTCAAGGAGAGGAAAAGCGACCCGCGCACGAGCAACAACCGCGCAGAGATAGGGGCCATGATGATGGCGCTCGAAGCGCTTTACAGGTTGCACGAACTGGGAACCAGGCCTGAGAAGATTGTGATCTTTAGCGACAGCGAATACACTATCAGGTGCATGAACGGGTCGTGGCAGCGCAAGAAGAACACCGACCTGTGGCCCGAGGTGGACATACTGGCCGAGAGGCTGCGGAGCATCACAAACGGGAAGTACGAGGTCAAGTGGGTGAAGGGGCACGCGGGAAACGAGTATAACGAGATCGCGGATGAGCTTGCAACGAAGGCGGCGTTTAACTTCAGCGAGGAGTTGTACGCACGATACAGGGCAGCGCAAGAGGAGAGCGGGAGGGAGCTTCCAGGCCAAGGGGCGCTGTCGCGCCACGGCATCACAACGGCGGGGACGGCAACGGTGAACGGCGCAAGCGGCCCGGAGTTGGTAGCCGACAGGAGCGATGAAGCGATAGGGTGGCAGGCGGGGACAGATTACACGCTGGCTGTGCATACGAAGATCGTGGGGGAGAGTACTCCGGGCCACTTACCGGGCAGCTATCAGGGGCAGTTTCAACTGTGGTCGAAGAATGGACGGAGCGAGAGAGGGCAGGCCAAGCATAGCGGGCTGCATACGTTTGACGAGGCAGCGTACATGACCGTTATGTGGGCGGCAGGGGAGCTGGCGCGGCGGATAACGGCGGCCGGGGACGACCCCTCTAAGATGACGCTGACGATATATACGGGGCGAGAGCTTGTCGCCAAGCAACTTGCCGGGGTGTTCAAGGTGAAGGCGGAGAACCTCAAGGGCTACTATGAGCAAGCGCGACGTGTGCTGGGGCGCTTCAAGAGTGTTGAGGTAGTTTGGAAGCAGGGAGATGGGATTAAGGAGCTGTTTCGCTTGTAGAGAAGCTGTCTTTCGCAAGGCGGACAATGCCGCATAGTCCAAGAACGCTGGGCGAGGTTTGGATTGTGATCCTGAGCATCATGGCTGGGGGGATGATTCTTCGCTACGCTCAGAATGACAGGGGAACAGAGGCGGCTGTCTTTCGATTTAGTGCAGGCATCCCTCGCCAAGTGTATATGACGGGAAATAATCGGGTAAGGAGACGACGATGCAATTTGTGAATCTTCTTGAGCTGGATGAGAGGGCACGCGAGCAGTTGACGCAGGGGCATTACGACTACGTCGCGGGCGCGGCGGATGATGAGATCACGAACAGGCGCAACAGGCTCGATTTCGAGCGGATAGAGCTGCGCCCGCGCTATCTTGTGGATGTGAGCAAGATTGACACAGCGACCACGGTGCTGGGGGAGAAGATTAGTCTGCCGGTGATGCTGGCGCCTACGGCAGGGCACAAGCTGTGCTGCGAGGATGGCGAACTGGCGACCGCCAGGGGTGCGTCAAAGGCAGGCACTGTGATGATTTTGTCGACGCTGTCGACTGTGGGGATGGAGGAAGTGGCGACGGAGACAGAGGGGCCGAAGTGGTTCCAGTTGTACGTGTACAAGGATCGCGAGGTTACGCGGCAGCTTGTGCAGAGGGCCGAGGCGTGCGGGTACAAGGCGCTGTGCCTGACGGTGGATGTGCCGGTGATTGGCAACCGCGAGCGCGATTTGCGCAACGCATTTAGCTTCACCCAACAGTATCCTCTCGCCAACTTCGTCGATATGAAACTAGCGAATATGCCCGTGGGCGTGGTGAACGAGGCGTCGGGGTTCGGAGTTTATATTGCGTCGAAGTGGGACCCAAGCCTGACTTGGGATGATTTTGAGTGGTTCCGCTCGATCACCAAGCTACCTATCGTGATCAAGGGCATATTGACGAGCGAGGACGCGAAGCTGGCGGTGGAACATGGTGCGGCGGGCATCATAGTAAGCAATCACGGCGGGAGGCAGCTTGACAGCGTGCCGTCGGGCATTTCGGCTTTGCCTGAGGTGGTGGAAGCGGTGGACGGCAAGTGCGAGGTGCTGATGGACGGAGGGGTGAGGCGCGGCACGGACGTGCTGAAGGCGCTGGCGTTGGGGGCGCGCGCAGTGCTGATCGGGAGGCCATATGTGTGGGGGCTGGCCATTGGAGGGGAAGAGGGTGTGAGCGCCGTGCTGGAGACTCTGCGGAGGGAGTTGTCGAATGCTATGGCGCTGTCGGGTAGGCCGACTATTGGGAGTATAGATCGTATGCTGGTGAAGTTGACCTAGTGTTTTACAAAAGCCACGTATCGCACGTAAGTAGTGCGCAGCCTATGAACATAAAGGCAAGGCCGTGAAGGTGCGAGATAGTAAAGCTGGGTTGTATGTCAGGTGCCTGATTGCGGTCATGGTGTCTCTGGCGGTTGTGGCATGCGACTCTGCAAAGCCGGTTGCAAAGCCGGTTGCAAAGAGCCCCAGTTTTCGACGTCCCAGTGGGCTCATTATGGCGTTGGCGTTCTCGCCGGATGGCCAGGTAATTACGTCTGGGGGCTCGGCTTCTGTTGCGTCGCTTCGACGGTCGGGCGATACGTGGTTGGACGGTGACGTGTTTACCACGCAGAATGATGTTCCCGGCCAGAGGGATTATACGCTCTCACTGGCATATAGCTCAGACGGTAAGTTCTTAGCTGCGGGACAAAACTCCGGTTTCGCTCAAGTGTGGAGCATGGATAAGCCACAGGAACCACCGATCAGGTTTGACAAGGTGTGCTCGAAGGTAAGTTCAGTGACTGTCAATGCCGTGGCGTTTAAGCCTGACAGCCATACTCTGGTGATGGGTTGCGATAACGAGCTAATTGTATCGGTCGATATTGATCAACCTGCTACCGACCCGACGATACTGTACAAGGTCCCGGGTAGTTCAGTGAGTGAAGTGCTCTTTAGCCCTGACGGAAGGATAATGGCAGTTCCTCTTCGAGATAATGTGATCAGCTTATGGGACACGGGCGATCTGCAGCGAAAACCTACAATCCTAACTGTCCCGGGCGGGCATCCTTCATCGTTAGCCTTTAGTCCAGATGGTCACTGGCTGGCGTCCAGTGGTTACGATGGGGCGATATGGGTGTGGAACATGGACCACCTGGACAGAGGGCCGAGCGTGGTAGCCAATGGTACGCCTGGGCCCGATATAAGCTCAGATATAAACTCTATCTGTTTCACATCAGATAGCAAACTGATAGCTGCGGCGTACCAGAAGGCGCAGGTGCGGATCTGGGACGCGAGCCAACCTAATACTCCGATTGGCGAATATACAGATTATACGGAAGATGTCTCAAATGTCGCGTGCAGTACAAAAGAGCATCTAGTAGCCTCAGCAAATGACGATATCGTTCGATTGATCGACCTGGATGCAAAATAAGTGAACCGCATGGCTACGGGGTGTAGCCGAGGCGCGCCTCCAGGGCGGATTTGACGGTGGGCCACTCGTCGTATGTGACGCTGAACATCGCACTGTCGCGCAGGTAGCCATCGGGTAGGACTACGTGTTTGCGGAGGATGCCTTCGAACTTTGCGCCCATTTTCAGCATGGCGTTCCGGCTTTGCATGTTGCGAGCATCGGTCTTCAGTTGCACGCGGATCGCGTCCAGGGTCTCGAAGGCGTGGCGCATGAGCATGTACTTATTCTCGGGATTGACATGGGTGCCCTGGAACGCTTTGCCCAACCAGGTGTAGCCTATCTCCAGGCCGCGGTCGGCGGGCCTGATGTCGAGATAGGAGGTTGTGCCTGCGGGTAGGCCGGTGTTCAGCATGACGATGGCGAAGGGGATGCGGCCGGGCATGGCTAGAGAGCGCTCCATGTAGATTGTGAAGGCTTCAGGAGAGGTGTCTGAGGGCTTGAGGCCATGATAGAGGAGGATATCGGGGTTGGGGGCGTAGAGAGCGTGCAGGCCCTGCGCATGTTCCATAGTAAGAGGCTCAAGGCGCACAGTTTTCCCGACGATTGTTACAGGCTCAGCCCACATTGATAGCTTCTCCGGTATTAGATAGCGGACGTGAGGATTATCCGATTTTCGGGGCGAATATGCAATCTTCTTAAATGCCAAACACCCGCCGGGCAGAGCGGGTGCTTGGTTGCAAGGAAGGAGCGAAGAGTCATGCGGCGCAAAGTACATTCATCTCCGTTCACATACTACGACGAATGGCCTTACGCCTTTATTACACGATTACAACAAATCTCGAATCAATATTGGGCGAATTATGCAGGTAACGAACCGACTGCATTATTGCTCGTGGGTTAGCGCCTGTAGCCCATGGCGGCTTGCTCGCGCTCCAGCTCGCTCTTGAGATAGAAGCCTGAGACGAGGGGAATGAAAAGAGTAGCGAGGAGCATCACGCAGCCCACGAGGAAGATAGTCAAGAACGCCGAGAGGGCGAAATACATCCAGTAGCCGACCAGTAGTGCGACGCCGCGGGTGGTTTTACCCGCCCAGATGTGACCTATGCCAAGGAAACCGACGTAACCCAGCAGCTCGAGCAGGAGGCCCACGACAGGGTCTTTAGGAGGCCCATACGCGTACTGAGGATAGGGAGGTTGCTGGGGAGCCTGGGGGTAGCCGCCGCCATAGGGTTGCATCTGTGTGGGAGTGTACTGCGAGGGCTGGTCCTGTGGGAACTGGGAGGGATTGTACTGAGGAGGCGGGGCGTACGGGGGCAGGGGCGCATTTTGCGGCGGGGTATAGCGGGTGGGCTCGCCCTGTGCAGGGGTGCTTCCGGCTGTGTACGCGCCGGGCTTCCATGAGTAGGGGTCGGCGTAGGGAGTGGGTGTTGGGTTGGGGGGATCGGGCGCGTTAGAATATGGGCCGCTGATGTTTACTGTGGGCGTGCCTCCGAGGGGAGCTCCCGGAGTTTCGGGGCGAGCCGCATCGCCCGTAGAGGAATCCGGTTTCGAGTTCGGCACTTCAGGCTTATCGTTCATTGCATATATCTCCTTCCGAGTTAGAATGCCGCGACTAGCGAGGCGGCATCACAGATTGGCCACTCATACATACGCGTATTGCAGGTGCAAAGTTACGCCCGAAAGGGGCTAAAATGGTAAAATAGAAGTGCTACTCTCTCTTTTCCCGACCAAACATTACGGGGGCCGACCGGCTGGTTACGCCCCATGAGACAGGAGACTCCCCTTTGGCGAAGAAGAATTCCGCGCCCGATTCATCATTTCAGCAGAGCTTTGGTTTCGATCCTGCCGAGCATAAGACACCAGGGAACGCGCCGGCGAAGCAGGATGAACCAACGAGTGCGGATGGACCGCAGCAAGAGCAGGTGCCCAACGAGCCTGCGTGGCTAGGGGAAGCGCCGATGCCTGACGACGAGAACGCGCCTGTGCGCGACACGGCGGAACCGCGCGTCTATGTTCATAAGGTTGACCCGGCAATGCGCGCGCGAATACTGGAGGGGCTAAATCCGCCGCAGCACGAGGCGGTTGAAACGACGTCGGGGCCACTGTTGATCATCGCGGGGCCGGGCAGCGGCAAGACGAGGGTGCTAACCCACCGCATCGCCTATTTGACGGAGGTCGAGGGCGTGTGGCCGAGCCGGATATGCGCGGTCACCTTCACCAATAAGGCAGCGGCAGAGATGAGGAACAGGCTTGAAAAGCTGATTGGACCGAAGGTGAAGGAGCTGACGGTGGGCACCTTCCACTCGCTGGGGGTGCGGATTTTGCGGCAAGACGCGAACGCCATAGGGTACCCGAAGGACTTCGCTATTTTTGACGACGACGACCAGCTGGGACTGGTGAAGCAGGCCACCAAGGATATTGGGCTGGACGACAAAATGTACCCGCCGCGCCAGTTCCTGTCGCGCATAAGTGACGCGAAGGCCGCGCTGGCAGGACCGGAAGAGGCCATGCGACAGGCCGAGAACTACCGCCAGGAGATCGCGGCACGGGTCTATCGCCGCTACCAGGAGCTCTTGCTGGCGAATAAGGCGATGGATTTTGACGACCTGATTAAGCTGACGATAGAGCTGTTCACCGAGCGCCCAGATATTTTGAGGCGGTACCAGGAGCGGTACTTGCACGTGCTGGTGGACGAGTACCAGGACACGAGCCACTCGCAATACATAATGATCAAGCTGCTGGCGGCGATACACAGGAATTTGTGCGTTGTGGGGGATGATGATCAGTGCGTACCGGCCGGTACGCGAATACTCACGCCCAATGGTGAGGTACCCGTCGAGGAGATAGCTGTCGGGGATAGGATATTCACGGGCGCGGGCAGAGGTACTGCTGCTGTCGGGCAGGTTTCCGAAGTCAAGCAAAGGCCCTACAACGGTAAGTTGCTTCACATTAAGCTCAAAAGCGGTCGCACTCTGAGCGCCACCCCTAACCACATATGCTTCGCCCGGCTGGGTGTCAGAAGCGATGCCCACTACGTCTATTTGATGTACAGGCAGGACAAAGGCTATAGGATCGGCGTGGCCGTGGGTGCCAGAGCGGATGGCCGCACATCAGTGCTCGCGAACGGCCTGATGGTTCGTACCAACCAGGAGCATGCCGACAAAGTATGGCTGCTGAAGGTCTGTTTCGAGCGCGAGGAAGCTTACTGGTGGGAGAACTACTATGCCTACAAATACGGCATACCCACTATGATATTCCACACCTTAGGGCGTGCGATGGTTTTCTCGCAAAAGAGCATAGACAGGCTGTACAGGGAGTTGGACACGGTTGAGCGCGCTGGGAAGCTGATGAGCGATCTAGGTATTTACGCCGAGTTCCCACATCACAGGCCGAAGGGCGTAACCGATCACAACCAACCCCACCGCATGCTGGTGCATCTGACAGCCTTCGGCGCCAGCAGACCCACGATAAGATCGCCCTGGTTCAGGCACCGTGTCTGGCTCAATACCACCAGCCGCGAGGTTGAGAACCAGATCAAGCGTGGCGGGCTGGCAACGCGGGCAGGGCAGCGCGAGACGTGGCGAATCGAGAAATCGTACATTAGCTTGGAACAAACCATTGCTCTGTCCGAGCGCATTGCTCAACAAGCGGGCGATATAGAGATAGCACGCTGGGCGGCCTTTACCGAGGGCGACAAATTTGCCTTCCAGCCTGCCTCCCATCTACGCCCTACGATGATCGTTCCTGTCTGGCAAGATGCCCGGATCGTGGAGGACGACATCGAGTCCGTCGAACAGGAAGATTATGATGGCTTTGTCTACGACCTGAACGTCCCGCAATTCCACAACTACATTGCTAACGGCGTGGTGGTCCACAACTCGATCTACGGCTGGAGAGCCGCAGACATTCGCAACATACTGGACTTTGAGCGGGATTACCCGAACGCCAAAGTAGTGATACTGGGCCAGAATTATCGCTCGACGAAGACGATCTTGAAAGTAGCTGACCAGGTGATCCAGGGTAATACGCAGCGCAAAGCTAAAGAGTTATGGACGGAGAACGATGCGGGCGTGCCTGTGACTATATTTGAAGCGTATAACGAAAACGAGGAAGCGCAGTACGTTGCCCGCGAAGTGATGCGTCTGAACGCGCAAGGCTACAACTATAAGGATATAGCGGTCATGTACCGGACGAATGCGCAGTCACGTGAGGTCGAGCAGGCGGCGATGATGTACAGGGTTCCGTACCAACTGGTGGGAGGGGTGCGATTCTATTCACGGCGCGAAGTAAAGGACGTGCTGTCGGTGCTGCGGGTTGTACATAACCCGGCTAGTAACGTGGATTTCACGCGCATGGTGAATAACACCCCTCTTGGCAAGGGAATAGGGGCGAAGACGATTAGCGAACTTGAGGTGTATGCAACAAAGCTGAGCGTGCCGCTTTACGAGGCGATGCATGAGGCCGTGAAACAGAGCAGACGGAACGGGAAGGACGAGCCGGAATTGCCGATAGGCGCGCCGGTGTTTACCGGGTCTACAGTGCGGTTTGGGCCATTGCTGGCGCACATTGAGGAGTTGATAGCGTCGCGTGCGGATTTGCCCGTGGTGGGGCTTCTGGATTTGATGCTCGCCAAGACGGGCTACCAGGAGTACTTGCAGGACGGCACAGAGGAGGGCGAGGAGCGCTGGCAGAACGTGATGGAGCTGCGCACGGTCGCCGAGAACTATGCTGATATGGCACCGGCAGAGCAGCTGGGCAAGTTTCTTGAAGACGTGGCGCTGATGTCGGACATAGACTCGCTGAAGGAAGAGAAGGACGCCGTTACACTGATAACGCTGCACGCGTCGAAGGGGTTAGAATACCCGGTGGTGTTTATCGTGGGCATGGACGAAGGAATATTGCCCCACAGCCGCGCACTTGAAGCCGAAGAAGCGGGCAAGATGGACAGCATGGAAGAAGAGAGAAGGCTAGCCTACGTTGGGATCACACGCGCCAAGCAGCGCCTTTACATGGTGTACGCCTTCCGCAGAACATTGTACGGGATAACGCAGACGAACGGACCGTCGCGCTTTATAGCGGACGTGCCGAGCGAACTCGCCACAGGACGCGACCCAGGCACGGCTTTCAACCCGGCACGAAGCGGCGCGAAGATGAACAGCGTACCCGAAAAGGGGCTGAGCGAGGCCGATATACTGGGTGGGGGAGTGAGCATTTACGGCAGCGGCAAGTCGTTCGCGAGGGGCGGTCAAGGTCAGGGGCAGGGATACGGGAGAGGAAGCGTGCCCACGAATCGTGCGGACAGGACTTCGCCGGGATTGAAGCCGGGGTCGTACCGGACGGAGAAGCGAAGAGACGACAGGCGAGAAGAGCGTAATACGCGGCTAAATATCACATCTGCGTCGGATTTGCGAGATCGCAAGCAGGGCACGCCACTGGCCACGCCCGCAGGTGCTGGGTTCAAGGTGGGTGACCGGGTGAGGCACCCGGTGTTCGGCGAGGGGCAGATACTGGCGGCGAAGGACAGTGGTGCAAGCCAGGACCAGGAGCTAACCGTGATGTTCAAGATGCACGGCACGAAGCGATTGCTGGCGAGCATGGCACGGCTGGAGAAGATTGAGCTATAGTGGGAAGGGCGTGCAACGTTTAGCCTTGTGAGTCGTTAAGTGATCAGGGGTATGCAAATTGCTACCTCATCGAAAGACTGGAGGCTTATATGAGACACAGAGTAGTATCTACAAGCATAGCGGTTATAGCCACACTGGCTCTTCTGCTCGGGTATCAACCTGTTGGGGGCAAGAGCGCAAGCGCGCAAAATGCCGGCACGGACTGCCAGATCTTCCCGGAAACGGGCAAGTCGGTGTGTAATTGGTTCCTGCAATACTGGAACGACCACGGCGGATTGAGGCAGCAAGGCTTCCCGATCTCGGACCAGTTCCAGGAAGCATCCGAGATTGACGGCAAAATATATCCGGTCCAGTATTTTGAGCGCGCTAAATTTGAGCTGCACTCAAGCACGCCGGAGAAGGGCGAAGTGCTGCTGTCACTGCTGGGCGTAATTGCAATGCAGGATAAGTACCAGGGGGACCCACCCGCCTCGGAGGACACATCGAACGCAGGCCAGTTCTTCCCTGAGACCAAGCAATATGTGTCGGGCGAGTTCCTTGATTACTGGAACACGCACGGCGGGCTGGAGCAGCAGGGCTATCCCATCTCGGGACGGTTCACCGAGAAGAGCGACCTCGACGGCAAGAATTATACGGTGCAGTATTTCGAGCGAGCCGTGTTTGAATTACACCCCGAGAACGATGCGGCCAACCGAGTGCTGCTGAGCCAGTTAGGTACAATGCGTTTTAAGGAGCAGTATCCCGGCGGGGATCCAAACACCGGGGCTGTAGCGATTGTGCAAACAGGCTGGTGGGGTGGCGACCAGGCGACAGTTGATGTTCAGGCAACCAGGGCGCATATCGAGCTCCCATGCGCCCACGCTGATATAGCGGGAGTGCTTGTGGCGCGGGACGGGAAGATTGATATGGGAGGCACCTACGTGCAGGAGCAGGGTGGACCTATTGCGGGTGGAGATCTCCCAACCAGGCCCGCTCGGTTCACGGGTACTGTGAGCGGCACGACTATGATGATTACTATCACTCTGACCGATGACAACACGGTGGTGGGCCCGTTCAAGGTGACCCTTGGGGACCAAGGGAGAGTGGTGAAGTGCATGTGATATAGGGAGGGCCCCTGAGACCCCCTTGTGTTAGTTGGGTGGTGCTCAACGACCCACCCCCGACCCCTCCCGCGTGCGGGAGAGGAGTCTTTTTAATAGGGATAGGGGCCAGGGGACACATGGGAACCCTGGCAGGAGAGTACTCCTGCACCTCCTGTGTTAGCGGGGAGGCTCACGCTATAGATCGAGGCAGGGGAAGGCCCGGCCCTTCCCTTCAGGTAGGCGTCACTCTAAAAAGAAGCTGAGAGGCCAGGTGACACCCCTCGAAACCCCGGCAGGAGACTGCGCCCCCTGCACCTCCTCTGTCAGTTGGGTGGCTGGAGGTTGGTTATTTCTACGGGTTCTATGGGGTCGGCGGGGGTGAAGCCGAGGATTTTGGAGTAGAAGTAGAGCTCGGCTTCTGTCGAGCGAGTGATGTTTTGGGCCTGGCGGAAGCCATGTCCTTCGCCTTCGAACTCGATGTAGGCTACGGGGAGGCCCTTATGTTTGAGCGCGTTGACCATCATCTGAGATTGGCTGGGAGGCACGACTTTGTCGTCGAGGCCCTGGAAGAAGATGATAGGGCAGGAGAGCCGGTCGGTGTGGTGGACGGCTGAGCGCGCTAGATAAAGGTCGCGGCGCTCGGGGTAGGGGCCAACCATGCTATCCTCGTAGCGCGACTCGAACTTGTGCGTGTCTTTGGCAAGCGCCTCGAGGTCGGCCACTCCGAAGTAGCTAGCGCCGACGTGGAAGACGTCGTGGAAGGTGAGAGCGTTGAGCGTGGTGAAGCCGCCCGCGCTGCCGCCCCGGATGGCGAGGCGATTGCCGTCAGCCAGGCCCTGGCGCACGAGGTAGAGCGCGCCGTTTATGCAGTCGTCGACGTCCACGATGCCCCATTGACCGTCGAGGCGGTGACGGTACTCGCGCCCGTAGCCTGTGCTGCCGCCATAGTTCACGTCCAGTACGGCGATGCCGCGGCTTGTCCAGTACTGGGTGCGGAGGCTGAGCGCGTCGGAGGTGGACGAGGTTGGTCCGCCGTGGCTCATGACTAGCAGGGGAGGCTTTTCGCCCTCTGGGGCGACGAAATCGGGATTCTTCGGTGCGTAGTAGAAACCGTAAGCTGTGCGCCCGCCTTCGGTGGGGAACTCGATAGGCTCAGCAACGGAGATGTAGTCTTTGCTGATTTGCAGATTGCCCGACTTCTTGACCGTTTCGACCGCGCCGTTGTCCAGATTGATGCGCGCCAGCATGGCGTCGTCTGAGGGGGAGCCTGCTACCACGACCGCGTAGCCGGGCATGGCGCGCACCTGGGAGAAATCGGTGAAGGGGGTATTAAGCTCGCGCATTTCGCCCGTCCGCGTATCCAGCGCGGCTATGCTCCATACACCGGTTCGACTATATGTGCAAACCATGCGGTGAGCAGACTCGAAGGCGTAGGTAGAAGTGCCGAACACCCAGTGGGGAACGCCGAACTCGGCTTGCATGGGATGGACGGGGGCGGCTTTGCCGTCCTGCCGGCGATAGAGGTTCCACCAGCCCGTTTGCTCATCAATGAAGTAGAGAGTGCCGTCGGGCGACCATTCGGGCTGGCAGATCGCTGCGGTGGCGCCGCCAGCTACTTTCATGCGGTTTGTGACACGACCCTGGGGGTCGAAGTCGCCCAGCCATAGCTCGCAACCGTCCCAGGGCATATTGGGGTGGTTCCACTGGAGCCAGGCGAGGCGCGCGCCGTCTGGGCTGATGCGAGGGGAGGAGTAGAAGTTGCAGCCTTGTATGAGGACGGTGCCGCCCGTCGGGTCTTTGTCTGTGTCGAGGGCGACGATGGTGTTAGTGGCTTCCTGCCCCTCGTTGGTGTGGTCTTCGCGCACGCTGAGGAGCCTGTTGCGAGACTTGTCTATGACGGCATCAGCGTAGCGAAGCTCGACCTCAGGAGTGATGGGGCGGGGCGCTACGTCGCCGCGATCAAGGCGATAGAGGCGGCCATCGGCGAAGTTGGAGAAGTAAAGAGTGCCGTTCCTCGCGGTAAAAGCTGCGCCGCCGTATTCGTGAACGCGGGTGCGGACGTTGAAGGGCGAGGGCACAAGCTCCTGGATGGAGCCATCAGGGGAGCGGCGCATGACGGTCTGGCGGCCACGCTCTTGCGGGCGCGACTCGCTCCAGTAGATATCGTCGCCATCGACCAGCACCTGGCCGAGGCCAACACGGTCGGCCACCAGCATCTCGGCGGTGACGGGCGACTTCCAGGAGCCATAGGGTGCAACTTTCGGTTCTGCCATGGATTATGTCAACCTCCAAAGGTGATAGTGTCAAAGTGCAGGTCGAGGGGGCCGCCAAGTAGGCCTGTGAGGTGTTCGGCTTCGGCTTCTATGCCTGAGATGACTTCAGGGGTAGCGGGGGTTTGGTCGAAAATGTCGACGGTGACTTTGGGGCCATTGGTGCTGCGCTCATAGCCCCAGACACCCATGATATTGCCGTTAACGAGCACTACAGGCGAGATCCAACCGGCAATGCGGAAGACGCGGGGGAGTTGCTCGGGGGGTATATGCCGTTTGACCTGCGGGGAGAGGCCGATCATGTACGGATCAAAATTGGGCAGAAGGCGGACAGAAAGCTCGGCGGGAGCGGCGAGCATGCCGTCGAGGGTGGAGGAGAGGACGTAGGCTGGGGCGCCGTCGAACTGCACCTCTGTTAGCTCACCCGAAAGGCGATCAAATGCGCGGCGCGCGGTCGATAGAGCGGCACCGAACCATTGGGCGAACTCGTCGCGTCTGGTTGGGCCATAGGTGGAGAGGTAGCGGCGCAATACCTCGCTCATAGCCCAATCAGGGTCCATCTCAGGCCAGCCGCCGAGCCACTGGTCGGGGCGGACAAAGGTGACGTTGCGGCCCTGGTTCGGCCCGAAGCAAAGGTAGCCAAGCGCGGCAGCGGGCTTAAGGAAGCTTCCCCAGCCCGAGCGCAGGAGGTCGCCGAGGCGCGCCTCGCCGGTGATCCTGCCCACTTCGAGTGCCAGCTCATCTCGGGTGAGGCGGCGCCCATCGAGCGCGATTCCTATCGACTCAATAAGGCCTTCCATCTGGGCATGAGTCAGGTCGAAGTATTTGAGGTAGCCGGGGGTGAGGTGGCGATTGATGGTGCGGCGGGCGGCCATGTAGAGAGGCAGTTCGTCTGCGACGATAAGGTGGAGGGTGCCGCGCATCGCCCAGGTTTTAACGAGCGTGCGGTCTTGCCAGAGCGCAGCACTCACGGCACCGGGCTCGCCGGGATGCATGCGCACCCAGGCTGATAGCTCGGCGGCGGAAGCCACCTGCGCGTGCAAACCGCAGATGCGCGAGGTCACGTCGAGCAGATCATCGGGGGCTGATCGTTCAGCGAGGATATGGCTGGACGTACGCCAGGATGCGGCCTGGTCCCAGGTCAGGGTTGACGATGAGTCGTAGATCGTAGGTCGTAGATCGTAAGTCATGTTCGTGAAACGTGAGACGTGAGACGTGAGACGTGAGGGGTGGGGAGGCTACTTTCCGGCGTAGCGCCAGTCGTAATAGTGGCGGCCTACGTTGCCGAATTGTACGCTAAAGCCCTGAGGGGCCTGGGGGTCGTAGGTGATGGTGCGACGCTCGTAGATCTGGATCAGGACGTTGTGGGTTTCTCCGCCTACTTTGACGCTAGACCAGTAGGCCTCACTGATGGGGTAGCCCGCTACATAGATCCAATCCCACGACTGGATTTTGAACCAGTTGAGGAACACATCGGGGATGTTGTGGCTTGTTTCGGGGACGAAGGCCGCGTTCTTGACGGTCGCGCCGAGGTCGGTGTTCTGCCCGAGGGTGCCATCTCGTGCAAGTGTGGAGCTTACAGGCTGGCCTGTAAGGTCTTTTGCTGCGCCCGCATCGGCGCCGGCACCCACTTTGTTGAAGGTGGCGTAAGTGGGGGCGGTGGCGTCATCTATATCGCCTGCCACAGGCACGTCGGAGGGCGCAAGGGATTGTGTCTGAGTGACGCCGACGGCGATCCGGCCCGTTACGAGCTCGCGGGCGAGGGTTCCGGGCACGACGAGGAAGCGCGTAGGCTGGGGCGGGTTGGGGTTCGGGAGGTCCATGCGGCCCTTGTCGAAGTAGATGACCTGTTGCTGACCGTTGGGGCTTGAGGCGAAAGGCTCGGTGCCGGAGTAGATGGCGGTTGGACCCCAGAGGTAGGGGCGAGCCGCCTGTCCGGTAGCCACAGGCTGGTCAGGTACGCGCCACTGGAACCAGAAGCCGGAATCGGGGAGCTTGAGGAGCGTCTTGGGCTGCCAGTTGGCGTTGTATGCGTCGAGTATCTTTTTGCCGCCTGAGCCATCTGTGTTGACTACCCATGACTCGTGCGTGTAGAGGAGGGAGCCGTCGGACTGGCGGGTGGTGCGGGAAACGCGAAGGAGCATTGTTTTGGCGTCGCCGGCAAAGTTGGGAGGGCCGTAGTCACTTACTTCGCCTCGATAGGCGGTGGAGTGAGGTGCGGAGAGGATCACTTTGGCGTTATTGCCGTCGAGGTCGGCCAGGAAGAGGCGCTGGCCGTCGGAGCCGTCGCTATTGATGGCATAGGCCACCTTCTTGATGCCGGCAGCGTACGATACACCGGGGCGCGCTATGCCGTTGACAGACTGTTTGACCGATTTGGCGATAGAGACGAAGTTGCCGTTGGAGAGGTCGAGGATGCCGTACTCGGTGCCGTCGGTGACGGCGAGGTGCTTGCCATCGGGCGCCCAGCCACCGGCCACTACGAACCACTCTTTAGCAGGGCCGGGCAGAGCTTCGACGCCCACGGGCGCGCCGACGCCGCCGGCTACGTGGAAGATGCGTCCGGGCCAACCGGCAGCTATGCGCGTGCCGTCAGGTGACCAGGCAATCGCGGCGGCCCCGGGAGGAAGGGAGGGGATGTTGTCGCCGCCGGGTACTGTCCACGGTTCGCCGCCGCCTGCGGGGATTATTTGCAGGTTGCCGCGAGCTATAGGTTGGGCGTAGCCCGAATCGTCGATGTAGGCGAGGAAATGACCGTCGGGCGACCAGAAGGCGGGCGAACCGGCGTGTACTGTCAGAAGGGTGAGGCCGGTGCCGTCGGCGTTAAGGGTGTAGATCTGGGTGCGCTCGGTGGTGACGGCGAGCTTTTTGCCGTCGGGCGACCAGGTGGCGAACCAGATCTTCATGTCGTGGGTGACCTGGGTCTTGTCGGAGCCATCGAGGCGCGCCACATAGAGGTCGCGAGAGCGCGCGGGAAGGCTGTCGTCTATGTAGGAGAGGAATGGCGCGGGAGCAGATGGGGGAGGGGGAGCGGGAGTAGCTGTGGGTGTAGCTGTGGGTGTAGCTTCGGCGGTGGGGGTTTGGGCGCTTGAGCGGCCAGGGGAGGCCACCAGGGTAAATAAGAGGGACAAGGCCAGGAAGAAAAGAGCGCGTTTTGAGGAAGATCTCGGGAGTGAACAACGTGGCATTATGCAACTCCTTTGCCGGTAATTTGGAGAGGAATAGCAAATTATAACACAGGTGCCAGATCGGGCAGTGCCTGGGTGATGGTTTGTCCGTCTGCTACCGCGCGCGGGCGGGGGCAGCGGTAGATCGAGCTTTGGCTTCAAGGACGCCCTTCACGCGGAAATGGTCAGCTATGGAAGCTTTGCGGCGTTTGCGGGCGTAGAGGCGCTGGCGGAGGGTGTTCAGGGGAGAGCTCTGGGCATCAACGAGCACGTTGACGGTAAACTCGGTGCGGGTGGGAGAAACTGCTTCGTAGACGAACCTGTAGATCAGGTGATTGCCAACAAGGTAGCGGTAAGTGATTTCCTCGCCGGGGGCGTAGTAGATCAGCTCCATTTGCACCGCACCAACGGGGGAGACGGTGCCGTCGGTGCGGGTGGTGGACAGGGTCATAATTGAGCCGGGTTGATTGCGTTTGCCTTCCCAGGTGAGCGCGAGGCGAGGCAAATCCTCCCCGTTGAAGTCGCGCGTCCAGTAGGCAGGGTTGCCGGTGAAGTTGAACACGTTATCCAGGGGCGCGTCTATGAAGATAGTGTAGGCATAGAGGAGACGCGCTCCCTGCAGGGCTTTTTCTAACATAATACCGACTTTGCCGATTGTCTATAGCGGTCCTTTGCCCACTAATTCGTCGAGACGGTTGATGATCATACTCTCCAAGAGGCCGAAGGCGCGGGATACAGGCTCGGGGGTGGTCATATCTATGCCGGCGAGTTTGAGGGCGTCTATCGGGTAGAGAGAGTCACCGGCTTTGAGGAATTTGAGGTAGCTCTCTACGGCGGGTGTGCCGCCCTTCAGGACGCCGTCGGCGAGGGCATTGGCAGCCGAGATGCCGGTAGTGTACTGGAAGACGTAGAAGTTGCCGAAGAGGTGGGGGAACTCGGCCCAGGTAATGCCGACACGTGCATCATCTACCTCGACGGCGGGACCGTAGGCTTCGCGGTAGAGGTCGGCCATAAGCCTGCTCATACCGTCTGCGGTGAGGCCTTCGCCGCGCTCCTCATGCTCGTGACATTCCAGCTCAAAGCGGGCCAGGGTGGGCATGATGAAGAAGTAGCGGTGGAAGTTGCTCATGGCTTCGGCCAGGATTTCCAGTTCGAAGTCGACGTCGGTGGTCTTCTGGAGAAGGTCGGCGCGCATGAGAGCCTGGTTGAAGTTGGAGGCTGTTTCGGCAACGAACATGGAGTACATGCCGTAAACGGGCGGCTGGTTCTTCCAGGCAAGGTAGGAGTGCATGGAGTGGCCCATTTCGTGGGCGAGCGTGCTGACGTTCTCCAGGGTGTTGTCATAGCTCAGGAGAAGGTAGGGATTGGTGCCCCAAGCGCCGGAAGAGAATGCGCCGCCGGCCTTGCCTTCGTTGGGGAGGGCGTCGACCCAGCGCTCATTATAGAGGCCGCGCTTCATGGGCTCAGCGTATTCGGAGCCCAGGGGTGCAAGTCCTTCGACCACCATTTGCATGCCCTGCTCGTAGGGGATTTTGCGCTGCGTGCGGATCAGGGGCACGTCGATGTCGTAGCCGCGCAGCTTATCCACGCCCAGGCCGCGGCGCTTGATCTCCCAGTAGCGGTGCCAGAGAGGAAGGTGACTCTTGAAGGTGTCTATTGTAGTGTGGAACACTTCGACCGGAATGTTGGTGGCTCCGAGAGCGGCTTCGAGCGAGCTACCGTACTTGCGAGCGCGAGCATAGAACACGTCGCGCTTGACCGCAGTAGTGAGGGTGGCGGCAAAGGTGTTCTTCATGCCTATGTAGGAATCGGCCTGGGCTTCCCAGGCCGCCTTACGAACGTCGCGATTGGTGTTTCTGATAAGGGTCTCAATGTTACCCTGGCCCAGCTCGACATCGTTGCCCTCTGCGTCCTTGATCTTGCCAAACTTGAGGTCGGCATCAGCGAGGGCATCATGTGTGCGAGTGCCCATGTCGGCCATGTCGGACATGGAGGCCAGCACCTCTTCTACCTCGGCAGAGCGTATGTGCTCGCGCTGGCGGACCAGTTTGTCGAAATAGTGAGAATATGTGCGCAATTCCTCCGACTCACCGAGCATGGAATGGAGGCGGGTGAAGTCGATGGCCAGTATCTCAGGCTCGTAGAATGCGGAGGCCGCGCCGAACCTGCCGAACAGGCCAACAGCACGTCCAAATCGCCCGTTGGCTTCCTGGTCGTTCATATCGCCGAAGTGGTACATCGCCGCATACTGATATATATGGAACACCTGGACCAGCAAGTTATCGCGAGCGGTGAGGGCTTCGAGCAAGAGAGATGGCGATTCGCCCAGATGCCCGCTATACTTTTCCAGGCCGGGCAAGCGCTCTGTGGCATCCGCAACAGCGGCTTCCCAGGCTTCATTTGACGGATAGATGGCGCTTGCGTCCCAGGTTCGCTCAACCGGTACTTCGCTACGCTTAGCTAATGTCGCTGCCATGTGTCTTCCTTTCGGGTGGCGAGTCGTAGAGCGTAAGTCGTGAACAGACGACGGACGACCGACGACGTATGACTTACGATCTACGATCTAGGATCTACGATCTACGATCTACGATTTGCAAGCTCGACGGCTTTCTGGGCCGCCTCATCGAGAGTAGTGGCCGCAGGGAGGTGGGCCGCTTCGAGAATCTGCCTGCCTTCTTCAGCATTGGTGCCGGCCAGGCGTACCACCATGGGCACGTTGGGTTTGAGCGTATTGAGCACGTTGATTATGCCCGTGGCGACTACATCGCCGCGTGTTATGCCTCCGAAGATGTTGAACATAACGGATTTCACGTTGGGGTCGCTCAGTATTATCCGCAGGGCAGCTTCCACTTTGTCTTCGCGTGCGCCGCCACCGATATCGAGGAAGTTGGCAGGAGTGCCGCCGTATTCTTTGATGGTGTCCATGGTGGCCATCGCGAGACCGGCCCCATTAACCATACAACCAATGTTGCCGTCCAGTTTAACAAACGAGATGCCGGCTTCGCGTGCTTGCCGCTCGGATTCTTCTTCCTCAGCTGGATCGCGGAGTTCTTCGGCCCATTTCTGGCGGAAGAGGGAGTTATCGTCGAGCACCATCTTGGCGTCCAGAGCCATCAGGCCTCTTGAGGTGAGGGCGAGAGGGTTGATCTCGGTCAGGGAAGCATCGTGGTCGATGAGGGTTTGCACCAGACCTTTGGCGATGCGGGTGAAGTCGCGGATGTGAGCGCCGAGGCCCATACCGAAGGCAAGCTCGCGAGCCTGGAAGTCGAGGAGGCCCAGGCGGGGATCGACGTAGATCTTGATGATGGCGTCGGGGTTTTCTTTGGCAACCTGCTCGATTTCGACGCCGCCTTCCGCGCTACCCATGACGACGATGGACTTGGTGCCGCGGTCGACTGTTGCGCCCAGGTAGTATTCCTTGGTGATGTCAGCGGCATCTGCAACGAGCACACGCTGTACGACCTCGCCTTTGGGGTTCTGTTCGTTCTGCAGAAGGCGGCCCAGGATGTTTTCAGCGTTCTGGCGGGCGGCCGCGACGTCCTTTGAATATTTGACGCCTCCGGCCTTGCCTCGACCCCCCATCATTACCTGCGCCTTGATCATGACGGGCTTGCCGATGCGCGTGGCTATCTGCTCGACTTCATCAGGGGTGTTGGCCACGTAGCCTTCGTTGACGGGCACACCATAACGAGCAAGGAGTTCTTTTGCCTGATATTCGTGGAGTTTCACGTTAAGCCTCCGGTGATCTTTAGTTTTCAGGTTTAGCGCTGGATTATAACACGCTGGGCGTTGGTTGGGCAAAGTAGGTCGTGGGGATAGCAGGCGTGGCCCCTTGCAACCCCTTGGTGTTTTCTGCCGGAGTGGGGAGGAGGGGGAATACCCATCCCCGACCCATCCCTTGGAGGGATGGGTGAAAGAAAAAGAGGTGGGCCAGGGGACACCTCTGGTACCCCGGCAGGGGAGGACCCCTGCACCTCTCTGTTGGGTGGGAGGCCGGAAGGGGCCAAGAGACACCATGGTACCCCGGCGGGAGAGCACCTGTACGTTATCCTGAAGCTGCGTGGCCGGGCTGGGCGATGTGGTGGAGAGGGGTTACAGGAGCCTGTCGAGGGAGCGGGTTATTAGCCAGACTATTACGGGGAGGATCAGGGCGGTGGAGAGGCCACCGACGGTTTCGCGCTTCCAGGGCCAGGTGTGGATTTTCTCTAGATGCTCCAGCTCGCGGGATATGGCTTCCAGGCCGTCTTTGACACTGGACATGTTCTCGAGGTCTTTGCCCTCGATGCCCTGGTGCAGTTGAGCGCTGAGAGACTCGAACGACTGGTTAGAGGCGTAGATGCGGGCCGACTTCGCATCCTCCAGCTTGTTGTGTATGCCCACTAGAGGCCACGCGAACGCTGCCGTGGCAAAGAGCACGTTGAAGACCAGTATGCCCAGCGTGATGATATTTTCTGTGAGGCCCGGAGCAGTCAGCATGAAGGCATAGGTCGCCAGTATCCAGCCTATACCGGTACGCGCAGTAAGCCAGGAGAAAGAGTACAGGGGATGCAGGTTGAAGAGATCTATGCGGGTGTAGGCGGTGTAGATGTGGCGCACGAGGCGCAACTGGCGGATGGTATGGTAGGTGACTGCGCCCCAGATAAACCACAATATGATGAACACACCCCAAGCTAGAACTGTAGCAGCAGGAGATGTAAACAGGATGAGTTTGGCGCTGAAATCGGGAAAGAAGGCAGTGATGCTACTGAGGACGCCAACCGCAAACAAGGTACCCAGCAAACTTGCGAGCAAGGTGGGCCGCGCCGGAAGAGTGGTGAGGCGGTAGTCGAGCGCCTGATAATGGGCATCGTCGATATGCAGGGCAGGCCTGAAGGACTTCAAGGCACGATGAGCTACATCATCGAGATAGTGCATGAGTGCCAGGGCGTAGAACGCTACGAATTCGGGCACTGCATGGAACGGGTAGATAAAGAAGGGGCCGATTTTGTAGAGGCCGGCCGTGTTGCCCGCTGTATACATGGCGTTGTAGGTGCCGTCGCTGAGATTGATGATGGTCATAGCGGCGAAAAGCACAACAGGAGGAATAAGGTAGACAAGCCAATACGGAACCGGCAAGCCGCGTACCCAGTTCGTCAAACGGTCCACCCAACTGGGAGGATAGGGGTATGGGCCGGCGCCGGTAGCGTCTTCCAGGGAGGCATCGCTATTGGAGGTGGCGAGTGTTGCCATTCTCTTGTACCTCTGTTAGTAGTGACCAGTGACCAGTGACCAGTGACCAGTGACCAGTAGATAAGGTTCCGAATAATGGGAAGAAGTGGTAAAGTGGTGATTATGATAGCAAGATACCACAACTTACAACGGTACCCCACAGTGTTTCGTGCCCTCACAGGGCTGCGAGTGGGGGAGTTCGACCAGTTGATAAAGGAGATCACACCCCTTTATGTCGAGGCTGAGCATCAGCGGCATCTCCTTTCGGTCACACGGTTGGGTAAGTACGTGCCGAGGCAGCGAGCAGTGGGAGGAGGGTGTCGTCCGGTGCTTGGGATGCGTGACCAACTCCTGTTGGCGGTGGTGTGGCTTCGTAATACGTAAGTACCCCACCAACGAGCTTCTTGGCTTCTTGTTTGGAGTATCCAAGAGTGTGGTGTCAAGGCTGGTCAATCGAGGGGTGGCGCTGCTCGCGCAGGCAGGTAAGGACGGTATGAGAATGCCGGACCCTGGTCGTAAGCATCGCCGAGAACTGGACGATCTACTCTCAGAGTTGCCGGAACTAGGGGTAGTGATAGACACCTTTGAGCAGCAGGTGCAACGCCCACAGGTGCGTTCGGCACGTACTCCTAAAGAGAGGGAGCAAAAGCAAAAAGAAGCAGACAGTTGGTATTCAGGCAAGAAGAAAAAGCACACCATCAAGAGCCAGGTAGGAGTAGACCGCAACAGCGGGGAAGTGGTAGATGTAGATGTAGATGAGAGTGTGCGAGGTCCCACGGGCGACCTGGGGCTGCTCAAGAAGAGCCTATTGATGGAGCGTATACCGGAAGGGGTATCAGGAGAGGGAGACTTAGCGTATGTAGGCATAGCCAAACTTCACCCCCAGAAATTGGGTTTCACACCCAGACGAAAGCCCAGAGGCCGAGATAAGAACCGACCAAGAGGGGAGGACAAGCCACGACCCCCAGAGGACATAGCGTATAACAAAGCCTTTGCGAAGAGCCGCATAGTGGTGGAGCATACTATCTGTCGAATGCACCGCTATGAATGCCTGGCACAACCTGACCGTCACCATCGCGGCATCAAGGGGCACACCGAGCGCACAAGGGCTGTGGCTGGGTTGGTGAACCGTCAGATTAGACATCGCTTGCCTTTCATGGTCAGGTAATCTTCCCTCGGGGTAAGGGGTATTCTACCCTCTCCCATTATTCGGAACCTTATCTAGTGACCAGTGACCAGTGACCAGTGACCAGTGACCAGTGACCAGTAAGACGACGTAATACCTATCACTACTAGCCGACGCGACCGTGCGCCACAAACTCGAGCAAGTCGCTGCGGGTGATCAGGCCGACGGGCTTGCCGGCCTCTTCTACCAGTACGGCGGTGTTGTTGGCGAGCAGAGAGGGCACAACGTGCTCGACGGGTTCGGCCACGTCCATGAGTGGGAAGGGTTGGTCCATCACGTCCTCGACCTTACTATCAATGATACCGGGGTCACGGAACACACGCTCTAATAAATTGCGCTCCTGGATAGAGCCGACCATGGAATGCACATCGTCGAAGGGAACCTCAAGGGCACCGTCGAGGCCGGGGCGCGTAACGGGGAGCTGGGAGATGTTGTATTGCTGGAGGAGGTCGATCGCTTCGCGGACGGTCTTGTTGGCGGAGACGGTGACGAGCATGGGGATCTCGCGGCTGTGGCGGTTGACGAGCTCGCGAACACGCGCCTCGATGGGAAGGCGGTCGAGGAAGCCGTTTTCGCGGAGCCAGGCGTCGTTGTAGACTTTCGAGAGATAGCCGCGCCCGGTGTCGGGAAGGAGGACAAGGATAGTTTTGTCTGAGTCGAGGCGTCTGGCAACTCTGATCGCCGCCCACATAGCCGTACCGCATGAACCGCCCACGAGGATGCCTTCTTCGCGAGTGATCCTGCGGGCGGTCTCGAACGAATCACGGTCACCGACTGTGACCCACTCGTCTACACAGGACATGTCCATTGTGCCGGGCATGAAGTCTTCGCCGATACCCTCGACCTTGTAAGGCCGGGCAACATCGCCTGTGTAGAGGGAGCCTTCGGGGTCGGCGCCTACGACCCAGATGTTGGGGTTCTGCTCTTTGAGGAAGTGGGCGGTGCCTGAGATCGTGCCGCCTGTGCCGACGCCGGCTACGAACACGTCTATTTTGCCCGCCAGTTGCCGCCATATCTCGGGGCCTGTGGTTTCATAGTGGGTCTGAGGATTGGCCTGATTGAAGTACTGGTTGGGTTGGAATGCACCGGGAATGTCGCGAGTGAGGCGATCAGCCACGCTGTAATAGCTTTCAGGCGATTCGCGGGCAACGGCGGTGGGAGTGGTGACTACTTCAGCGCCGTAGGCTTTGAGGAGGGATATCTTTTCCTGAGACACTTTGTCGGGCATGACGAAGACGCATTTGTAGCCGAGAATGGCGGCAGCAATGGCGAGGCCGGTGCCGGTGTTGCCGGAGGTCGGCTCGACGATGGTGCCGCCGCGTTGGAGGAGGCCCTCCGATTCGGCTGCGCGGATCATGCGGATGCCGATGCGGTCTTTGACCGAGTTGCCGGGGTTGAACATCTCGAGCTTGGCGAGCAGGGTGGGCTTCAGCCCCCGATTGAGGCTCGACAGGCGCACGATTGGGGTGTTGCCTATTAGTTCCAGTACGTTGTTATAGACTTCCATAGTCTGTCCTCTCTGTGCCCGACTTTGGATTTAGATCAGGTGCATCGGGCGCGGCACTACGTTGTGCCCACTTACGATGATTATATGGGCGGGTAGGAAGTTAGTCAAACGGGGTGTGCAGGGGGATGCCCCTATGACCCCTTTTGATGGGTGTTCTCACAGAGTGGGGAGGTGTGGGAAGACCCATCCCCGGCCCCTCCCTGCAGGGAGGGGAGGCTCTAAAATAGAGAGTGAGGGCCAGGGGACACCCCTGGAACCCCGGCAGGGGAGGACCCCTGCACCTCCTCTGTTCGTGGAGAGGCTGGGGGAGAGGCTGGGGGAGAGGCTGGGGGAGAGGCTGGGGGAGAGGCTGGGGGAGAGGCTGGGGGAGAGGCTGGGGGAGAGGCTGGGGGAGAGGCTGGGGGAGAGG
>JBBRDO010000061.1:0-27886 GCA_038203825.1 Chloroflexia bacterium
CGTGGTCCACGTGTCGGTGCCTAGGTCATAGGAAGCGAAGCCGTTACCGGCTGTGCCTGCTGTGCAGTAGACCTTGCCGTTGGTGTTGTAAGCACAGGTTGGTCCTTCACCCGCGAACGGCATAGGAGCCAGTGCGGTCCACGTGTCAGTGCTTGCATCGTACTTGTAAGCAGCATTAGTTTGTGAGCCGTTATCTACACCACCGAATGTGTAGTTGACGTTACCCACATTTGCAAAGCCGTAGCGTACCAGGTGCAGTGGGTGTGGCGCCGCTGCTGTCCACACGCCTGTGCCTGCGATGCAGGTGGCTGTTGCTACAGGGGTATCGGTGGGTGCGCAAGCGCCACCAAGGCCGTTGACTGTGACCGTGTAAGGTCCGCAGCCTGTGCTGCCGGTGGGGTCGTTCACGACGATTACCATGGACGCACCGGCTGCCAGAGTTACAGAGTTGGTGACTGTGCCACCGGCTCCCGTGCTCAAGCCTGGGTCGCCCATGTAGTTGGTTTGCACGTTGTTCGGGTCGAACGAACCCAGGTACTCACTCAGCTGAGCGTTGCACGTGGCTGCGGTCAGATCGACTTCAACACAAACCGAAGAGCCTGAGTTGTTGGTTACTGTGTAGGTGTCATACAGGTAAGGTGGGCTTCCGTTGGAGGTGCCCGGGAAAGTCTTGCTTGTGGGGCACACCGACTGGATGCCGTCCCTGAACAGTCTCGCCTGCATTGTCAGGTCGCCCGGGTCCAGGGAACCGGTGAAGATCTGAGGGCCGCCGACACATTGTGTGGGTGTGGCCGTGGCTACGGGAGAACCGCATGAGCCGCCACCAAGCGAGACGTCGTCCACATACATGGCGGTGTCATCGCCGAAGCCGTCCTGGTGTACCAGGAACTCGATGCGCACTGTCTGCCCTGCGAAGGCGGACATATTGTACGTTACGTTGGTCCACTGCTGGGTGTTCTGGCAAACATGCATGATGGTAGCCAGTATGTTACCACTGGTATCGGTCACATATGCATCTTGCCAGTCGAAGCTGATGGAGTCTACGGTTGAGGGGTTGTACCAGTAGGAGAGAGTGCCTCCACCGGCCGGTACTGTGACCGTCTGGTAGATGGAGCTATCGCCTGTTGGCTCGGCACCGGATACCGAACCCAGCAAGGCTGAGAAGGTGCCTGTGTGCGCCTGAGCACTGCTTACTGAGGGTGGAGGCTGGGTGCCCAAGACTACCCAGGGAGCAAAGCTGCCTGTCTCAAAGCCGCCGTTTGTGATGGCGTCCGTAGAGCACGGTGTGGCAGTGGCTATCGGAGTATCTGTGGCTGCAGGTGTGTTTGTTGCGCAACTGGCCAGAGTGAAAGCCAGTTGCAGCCCGTTACTCAGACTTGCTGTGTTGCAGGAGTACTGGGTGAAGAGGCTGCCGGTGTCCTTCTGGGAGCCGATAGTCGCGCTTGCGCCGTTGCCCTGCACTGCGCCGTAGACGATGTCAAAGCGCGTTGAACCCTCGTACAGGCGGATCTCGAAATTGACCACGGGCGTGCCGCTGGAGCAACAGAACTGGGCACGCCACTCGATGTTGAAGATGCGGTTGGGTGCCGAGCCACTTACCGACGTGAATATTCCTTGACCGCTTGCAGTGTCCACTGTATAGAGGTCGTCCCAGTGCCCGTAGATAGCGTAGTTGTAGTTGGCATTGGGCAGGCACGCGTTGCTGAAGGTGGTGAAGCTGCTGGCGAATTGCAGGGTGCCGTTAGAGTCTACGTTGGCTGCAGTGAAGGTTTGGTCGTAGAGGGTGAAGGGGAATGGCAGTGAGATAGCCGTCGTGCAATCGTCGCAATGGTTGCCTGTATCAGTCGTGCCCGGCACTATGGCGACGCCTGTGCTGGAAGCAATGTTGTAATTGCCTGTGGCACAAGCTGTGGCCGTGGCCGTGGCTCCGCCACCGCTGGACGTGCCGACGAGGCGGTAGACATTGTCAGGCGCTGCGCTAGGAATGCAAACAGTCTTTACATTCCAGCCGTTGCCCCCAGCACATGCAAAGCCACCGCCCGGGTTGCGCCAGGCAGCCGGGGAGTTGGATATTACTGTGCGGTCTTGCCACCCGAACTCACCGGCCGTGCCGAAGTCCTGCCTGGCCTGTACTGATACCCAGTAGGTACCTGTGGGTAGGACAGCGGGGGAGGTCAAGGGGATTACGAAGTCCAGGGGACCCGCGCCGGAAACTGTGTAAGCCAGCCCTGTGGCTGTATATACAGGAGTGGCAGGCAGCGCTACGCTGTCCTGGTAGAAGTAGACATTGAAGCTGGCAGCTGGCCCGCTACCATTGAAGTACGTGCCCTGTGCGTCCACTTCGTTGACAGTCCACGTCTGACCGGAGGGGACTATGAAGTCATCTGCACCCTGGTCGCTATATATAGCGAAGGCAGGCTCAAAGTCCTGAGAGACTGAAGCCGAGGCGGCTGCGTTGTTGTACTGATCGTACAAGATCGCATTAGGGGCCGCAGGTGGTGCAATGTTAGTGTTGATCTTGGTATTTGTGGTTGTGCTCTTCTGAGGTTGACCCTTGACGTCGGTCTTGCTCTGAGATTGACCGTTGACGTCGGTTTTCGCTTGTGAGGTGACTGAGTCCAGATTTTGCCTGGTAGAAACGCCTGCAGAGGCGTTGTTTGCTACCAACAAAGTACCCAAAACCGCAAGCAACATAACCAGCGGAAGTAAGAACTTCCACCAGTTTTTGCCTGGAGCGTTGGGGTAACTTTGCTTATCTGACTGTCCACTCGTAGTTGGACCAGTTGACATAAACTTGCTCCTTCCAAATATGAATGTAGATGCGCCAATCGTCGACAAGTAGGTGTACAGGTACAGGTGGTTGTAGTATTCAATTGTAGGTACTATTCAATTGTAGGCAATATTCAGTTGTCCGAGGTGAGTGAGTGTGGTTGGCTACCGCATGTTATCCGTAGACCCTGTTCTGTGCTGCCCGCTAATGTGAAACCAGGTGAACGATTTAAATAAGCATCCAGCATGAGTCGCGGATGTTGTGGGGTAGGCCAGCGTGGCGTACGGAAATAGCTCCTGATAAGCCAAGCCCTCGGATTATAGCCCAGTGTCCAGTCAGAGTCAATAGGTTTTCCCATGAATCAGCATCGAACATGAATGTAAATTTGGGCACGTTCGGTAGGCACTGCCAGAGAAGCCATGGCAATGGTCAAAGTCATGCAAACCGGGGCTGAACAGGCAGGGGTGGCATCACTCTTGCTACGTAATGTTAAGCCATCTGGTATAATAGAAGAGATTCGCGTGGTGGTCCTCGAGCGGCCGCCGTTTCACCAAATAGGAGGCAGAGACAATGAGTAACAAGCAGACTGTTAAGGCTCTGGAAGAACTGGTCAAGACCGAGTATATGGCAGTTGGAGCCCTGGATAACGCCCTCGAAGGCACAGAAGACAATCGCCTTCGGAAGAACTATCGCAAGTGGCGCGATTCGCACATGAAGCAGGCGGAAGCGCTGAATGGCCGCATTGAAGATCTGGGCGGCGACCCATTGGACTATACGGACGCCGGTAGCGGCAAGGCCCAGGGTGGATTGTGGGGCAAGATCACGGGCATGCAAGCTGACACGAGCCTGTCGGGCATGAGGTTGGGCGCGGAGAGGGGCATCAAGCGATATATTGATAACCTCGACGATGTCGAGGACGCGAAGGCGCTCAACATCATCCGCAAGAACCTGGAAGCCAAGCAGAGCGAGATCAACTGGTACGACGAGCAGATAGGGAACGAGCACACGACCAAGGCCGAGGCGAAGATCGAAACTTCGCTGGAGAAGGCCAACGAAACTGACGGCAAGGACGACAAGAAGGGCGGACTACCCTTCCCGCTGTTGGTAGCAGCAGGGGCCATCGGCGCGGTTGCCTACTTCCTCCTGCGCCGCAGCGATGAAGACGACTACGACGAGTACGGCGAAGACGCCTTCCGCTACGAGACCGAAGAGGTGGGCAGCGGACAGGCTCCAATGTAGAGTTGTAGGGACGACGGACCACCGACGACGGACGACGGACGACGGACGACCTTGATTGGCCGTCCGTCGTTTGGCTTTAAGGGTAGGTTTAGTGACGGGTAAGCGGAGATTGTATGGTTGGACGTACGTGGGGGTATTCGGGGCAAGTTGGGGAATGGTTTGGCAACGTCGTCATCCCACCCGGTTGGAGGGTGCCTCCGGCTGCCGCCTTACAGTGGGTGCTCGACCGGATAGTTCCGATCCTGAGTGAGATGCACAGACCACGGCAGATGCTTGTGAGCTGGGCTGAATACGATGAGCAGGGAGAGGAAGCGGGTTTCCACGAATTGGAGCAGATTGAGTGCACAACGTGGGAGGGAGTAGAGGCGGAGTTGGCTATGCTTGGTCCGGCCAGTAATATTTTCGCCGTGAGCACTCTATTCATATTGATGGACACGGCGGTTATCAATGACGACGAAGTGTTCTGGGCCACGGAGTCGGCAGAGCTCCAGATCAGTATTGCGCCGCCCGAGCAAACTCCCGAGGTGGCCAGCGTGAGCTACCGAACCTATATCGATGTTTGGCTGCCTAAGACGTACGGCAAGGACAGAGCTGAACGCGAAAACTATGGCCCTGCGGCTCTCAATGGCCCGCGTATTGAGGCGATGCTGCGTAGATACTCAGCGCTGCTGGGCGAAAGCTATCGCGTAGGAGAGTCGGATTTCTATCATGGCGCCATCAGTGAGACGGGGTTTCGGGGCGGCGAGGCACCGTCACTTTCCTCGACGTGATGCGCACTACAAGCTTGAAGTGGCAGGAAGTAATGCCATAGATAGTGATCTGGTATGTGCCGTGGGCAATGAGGTATAAAAAGTCGGCGGGCGACTCACCAGAGTCGCCCGCCGTTTGTGTTCCGAAGATGCTAGCCGAGTTGGGTTACGAGGCTGAAATCAGGGGGCGGCGAGAAGCAGTCTTCGCCACGGAGGAGCTTTTGGACGCCGTGGAATATCTGGTGGGTCCACTCGGCCTGGGCAACGGGCACGCCCAACTGTTGCTGGAAGGTGTCGAGGGTCCATTCATCGAGGGTGCGCACGCCCGTGAAGTCGAACATACGGCGCGGGAGGAAGATGAAGTCGGCGGGGTGCTCGCCGGAAGCGCCGTAGGGGCGGAGGGCCTCTGCAACCTCGGCTCCGAAGAGGAGCCCGGAGCTGGCCACGTTGCCGCCGAGCGTATTGTTTTTCACAACGATGTGCTGTATGTCCAGCCCTTGGACAGCGCGAAGGGGAGCAAGCGCGAGTTGGAGGGTGGAGGCGGGCATTTCGCCGGAGGCAATTACAGCGCGAACCGGCCGCGAAATGGACGGGGGAAGCTTGCGGGCTGTGCGGTGGGACTCGTCCAGAAGCTGGCGGACAAGGCCCATGCCGTTCTCTAGCTGGGGGAAGCCTTCGTAGTGGCGTGTGCCAGGGGTTTGGCGGCCAGCCTTAAGGTACCATTCGTCGGAGAGGAAGGCGAAGTTAGTGCCGATCTCACGCTTGAGCCTCTTTTGCCAGGCTTCGACCTGGTCGATCAGGGGGGCTACTTCCTCAGCGTCATAGGGGCGCAGGTCGAGTTTGATCTGGTAGTGGCTGTTACGGCGGAAGCGAGTCAGCCCGACGGGCACGATGCCTACGGTCTGCACATGGGGGTAGAGGGCAGAGAGGTCGGCGATGGAGCGGTCGAGGAAGTCGCCGTCGTTGATGTTGGGGCAAACGACCAATTGAGTATGGACCTGGATGCCCATATCGCCAAGGCGCTGCAGCTGGGTGAGCACATCGGGGATGTTGGGGTTGCCCAGCAAGCGCCGGCGCATTTCGAGGTCGGTGGCGTGGACGGAAACGTAGATGGGCGAAAGGCGCTCTTCCGCGATGCGATCCCAGTCTTTTTCCTGGAGGTTGGTGAGGGTGATGAAGCCGCCGTAGAGGAACGAATAGCGAAAGTCGTCGTCTTTTATGTCAAGCGACTTGCGGAGGCCGGGCGCGTTCTGGTCCACGAAGCAGAATGGGCAGTGGTTATTGCAACGCTTGATACCATCGAAGGTGGGGTCGTGGAACTCCAGGCCGAGGTCTTGCTGCTCGGGCTTTCTGATGGTAAAGACGAGGGGCTCGGAGCGGCCTTCACGGACGACTTCCACGGCGAGTTGCTCGCGCACCTGGTGGAACTGGTAGCCGACGATGTCTTTGACGGGGGTACCGTTGAGCGATAGGAGGCGGTCGCCCTGGACAATGCCCGCTTCGGCGGCAGGGCTGTCTGGAACAACGCGATCGATTGTGCCTTTTGATTTGTATTGTGCCATGGGATTGAGTCGTAAGTCGTAAGTCTGCTGATCGTAAGTCGTTTTGTCGTGTGTCTTTTATCTGATATAGGTTCGATTGTCGTTAGGTTCTGGTTACTGTCTTTACTAGCTTGGCCCAGGTGCTGCCGATGTGGATTAGCTGGCTGCTCCGGTGGCCGCCTACTTTGCCTTGTTGGAGGGCTGAAAGGAAGTCCTGTGGAGTGTCGAAAGGCGGGATCTCTACGTAGGCACGGCCTACTTCCATGAGAGTGTGCGCGTCGGAGCCGGCCGACATGAGGAGGTCGTGCTTTTTGGCGTAATCGAGAGCCAGTTGATTGTCTTCGGCCTTGATGCAGCGGGCGTTGAGGACTTCGAGGATGTCAACGAGGCCGGCCTGCACGAGGCGATCGAGGGCTTGGTTGGTGAGTTTGCTGCCTGTGCGGAGAGTGTCGAAGGGGTGCGGGACGCAGACGAGACCGCCCTGGCCTTTGATTCGCTTAACGGTTTCTTCGGGGGTAAGGCCTTTAGGCACGAGCTCGGAGAGGAAGTAGCCGATGATCTCGCCTTCGCCCGTCTTGACTTCTTCCGAAGGGATCACTTTTATAGGAAGGTCGCTCATGCGCGAGAGGGCGAGGGCGTTGGCGAGGGCATTGTGATCGGTGACACAGAGGGCGCCCAGGCCGTGAGACGCAGCTACCTCAATCAGCTTGCGCGGATTGTTGAGCGAGTCTTTGCTGAGGCGGGTGTGGCTGTGCATGTCCACGCGTATGAAGTTGTTGCCGTTTGGTTTCATCTTTTTAGAAGCCGATTCGAGACATCAGCCTACTATTATACCATAAAGGGACGACTGACGACGGTGATAGGGGTTAGAACTCTGAGGGTTCGACCTTGGTATAGGTTTGGGCGTTGGTGACGACCACGCAGGGGGTCCATTCCCAGACGGCTGGGCTGCCGGAGGCTAGCCAGGGTTTGGCCCGTTCTTCGCCGGCAGTGAGCACGTGACAGGAAAGTGCTAGGGGAGCCAGGTAGCTGATATCGTTGGGCTCGACCTGCCGGAAATGCTCGTTGAACGCATCGTACATCTTCTGCATTACAGCAAGTGCGCGGTTATCGAGTTCGGCCTGGGGCAGAGAGGCCCATTCGGAGGGCACGCGGAAGTAGTAGGTGCTGTGCCGATCACCCGATGGCAGATGCGCTTCAAGGTTATTGTCGTAGGCCATGAGGGTATCGGTCAGGTCTACGGAAAGGACATTGCTCATAAGCTATTTCACCTCTTGAATTGCTTATTCGTGGTAGCGTTGGAGGAGGCTGTAAAGGCAGTTTGCGCCAAAATCAAGGGCTTCGACGGGCACCCGCTCATCGGCGGCGTGAACTGTGGAGATCAGGGTGGGATCGTCTGGGAGTAGAAGAGGAGTGAAGCCGTAGTTTCCGATGCCCAGTTTGGCGAAGTGGCGACCGTCGGTCACGCCGGCCAAGATGTAAGGGACAGGGATGCCTTCGGGATCGGCTTCGCGTATGATGTCCGCCAGCAAGTCATAGACGGCCATATCGGCCACAGTTGAGTACTCGTCGTAGCGCAAGACCTCGAGATCGACATCATCACCCACGAGTTCGTGAAGCTCTCTGAGTATGTCATCGGGGGTAAAGCCGGGCAGGAGTCGCCCGTCCAACTTGAGCTTGATCTCGCTCGGGATTACGTTGATGGCGAGGCCGCCCTGCACCATTGTAGCGTTGACGGTGTTGTGTACTAGGGGATCGATCAGCCGGGCGAATTCGCCGAGGCTATCCAGCACAGCGTCGGTCTTGGCGGGGTCGAGCAGGGCTAGCAGGCCGGTATTGCGGGGAGCAGGCAGAGAGGCTGCCACAGTTTTGACAAGAGTTTCGACGACAGGGGTGATGTGGACGGGTAGGCGACGTGTGTCGAGGGTGGTGAGGAACTCGCCGAGCCTGGCCATCGCGCCGCCGCGCATTGGTATGGAGCCGTGGCCTCCGGGGCCGCGTAAAGTGGCTTCAAGACGGCAAATCTGCTTTTCGCCGACCTGGATGGGGTAGAACTTAAGGCCCTCGATGTGGCTGGTTTCGCCGCCAGCCTCGCCGAACGAGTATTCTACACCCTTGAAGAGATCGGGGTGGTTTTCGGCCAGCCACATGGCGCCATAGTCACCGCCCTGTTCTTCGTCGCTCAGAACTGCCAGCAGTACGTCGCCTGCAGGCACGAAGCCCTCGGCGCGCGCACGGAGGACAGCGCAGATCATCATCGCGACCGCGCCTTTCATGTCGAGCGTGCCGCGACCCCAAAGGTAGCCGTCGACGATTTCGCCGCCGAAGGGATCGTGCTGCCAGTCCTGGTTGGCAGTGGTCACCACGTCTACGTGGCCGTGAAGCAGAATGGGCGGGGCCTCACCCCGTCCCTTGAGGCGAGCGATTAGGTTGGGACGGCTTGGGTCGCGGGAGACGATAGTGGTCTCGAGACCGGCTTCTTTAAGCAGGCCTTCAACATACGATATGCAAGCAGCCTCATTCCCAGGAGGATTGGTGGTGTTGAAACGAAGCAGGTTCTGGGTGAGCTCTACCGGGCGCAGGTAAATGTCCGAGGGCGTATTTGCAGGCATGTAAGCCTCCTTTTGGTCACGGATGATAGTGTATGATAGCATATTGGGGCATCGAAGTAAGGCATAAGTGAGCGCGGAAGGCAGACTGGAAGAGTGGTTGTGCAGGAGAGAAGAAATGCGTGCTGTAATAGTAGGTTGCGGGGTGTCGGGGCTGACCACGGGGATAAGATGGCTGGAAGCAGGAGAAGAGAGGGAGGCGGAGATATGGGCGCGTGAATTGCCGCCGCATACGACATCTAATATTGCGGCGGCTCTGTGGTTTCCTTACAAGGCCTATCCCTATGAGCGCGTTCTGGAGTGGGGAACGCGTACGCTAGAGGTATTTTATGAACTGGCCGCGGAGCACATCGCCGGAGTGAACATACAGGACGCGAAAGAGTTTTCCAGCAAGCCTCCGCCTGAGCCCTGGTGGCGTAGCTGTGTGCGGCAATTCCGGTATCTACAACCGGAGGAGTGCCCGCCTGGGTATAAAGGGGGGTATTTGTTCGAGACGGCCGTGGTCGAGATGGGGCCGTACTTAGAGTATTTGCGGAAGCGGTTCGATGGGCTGGGTGGGAAGATCCTGGAGCGTGAGATCGCGTCGCTGGAGGAAGCGACAGCATGGGCGCCGGTGGTGTTCAATTGTACCGGACTTGGGTCGTACACACTTCTCACTGACCACGAGATGTTCCCGATCCGCGGCCAGATTATGCGGGTGGGCTTGCCGAGGGATAATACTGTGCTGATGGATGACAGGGAGGACGAGGACACGGTGTTCGCCTACATCGTGCCGCGCTCGAACGACTGTGTCATAGGAGGGACGGCGCGGGCGGGTGACTGGTCGACGGAACCGGACGCGGGCACGGCTATTCGGATACTTGAGAGGTGCGCGCGACTGTCGTCTGAGGTGCCGGAGCTACCTGTGTTGGAGCATATTGCGGGGCTGAGGCCGGGTCGAAGCACGGTGAGGTTGGAGGCAGAGCAGGCACGCGAGGGGGCCGTGGTGGTCCACAATTACGGACACAGCGGGGCGGGCGTGACCCTTTCGTGGGGCTGCGCGGAGGAAGCGGTGGGGCTGGCGAGCGGGGCGAGTCGTAGATCGTAAGTCGCGAGTCGTAAGTCAGTCAGGAGGTTTGGGTTGGGAAATGTGGCATTTAGGGGCGCGGCTTGCGGCGAATGCGGCGCACGGCGTGAAGGGGCCGGGGCAGTCGCAGTTGGGGCGACGGGGGAGGGGCCGGCAGGGGCTTGAAGCCGTAACCCATTACTTCGCGGGCTTCGCTTACTATGACGAAGGCGGCGGGGTCCACCTCGCGCACTATGGTGGTGATGATGGGGAGCTCCTGCAGTTGGACCGCTGTCATTATCACCCTGTAGTCACGGCCCGTGTAGGCACCTGCCCCTGAGAGATAGGTCACGCCGCGGCCTGTGGTGGTCTGGATACGTGTGGCAATTTGGTCCGGGGTCACCGATATTATGTAAACCAAGCGAGTGGGGCGGAAGCCTTCCAGCACCGCGTTTATGGCCGTGCTGCTGGCGAACGCGCTGATGAGGGCGTAGAGAGCTTTCTCGGGGCCAAAGCGCACGCCGACGAGGGCTAGAATTGCCGCATTGATGATTACGAGCGCGCTATTGACGGGGATGCCGCGAAAGCGAAACAGGAGCTGAGCCACAATGTCATCTCCGCCGGTGGTGCCCTGGGCGCGAAAGACGAGGCCGACACCCGCGCCGCCCAAAAGTCCTCCGTAAAGTGTATAGAGGAGGGGGTCGGTGGTGACGGATTTTTCGAAGAAGGGACGCAATATGTCGAGCAAGAGAGAGTAGAGGATCACGGTGTATGTCGTGCGCACGAGAAAGCGCCAGCCGCCCAGCCAGAAGAGACCGGCTGCCAGGAGTGGAATATTTACCAGGAGAACTATCACGCCCACCGGGATGCCCAGGAACGAATTGATAATGAGCGCAACGCCCGTGGCCCCGCCCGAGAAAACCTGGTTGGGGATCAGGAAGATGTCGTTGGCAAGCGCGAGCATGACGGCTCCGATGGTCAGGAGTGAGTAGACGCGCAGGACCTCCAGGGTGGGTTTCACTGGGCATCAGCCGGAGAAGGCAAGCGGTAGACGAAGCCGGGACCGCCCCGATGAATACCGCCATCGACGTTAGTGCAGAGGCCGCCGGCATAGGCGAGGGGGGCAGTTACGTCTTCGTAGCGTTGGCCGGTCATGCGCGTGATGGCCGTATGGCCGTGTACTATGCCGTGGCCGTTGTACTGGGTCAGGAAGTGGAGAGCATTTTCCTTGCCGACGGGATTAGCGTCGGCGAATGCTCCGCGCTCGGCGAAGCGGTTTAGCAGCTTGCTCCACGACTCGGGGTCGCGGTGGCGCAACAGAGTGCGGAAAGCCTTGTTCACCTCGGGCGCGGTTTTGCCGTAATCGTAGTAGACCAGCGAGTCGGCGTGGATGAAGCGCCGGTCGTCCACGAGGAGCATCGCAGGCAGGACGGACAGCCAGCTTATGTGGGCGGCAGTCAGGCGCTCGAGGTCGGAGCGGCGGCCAAAGCAGAGCCAGTCGGGGTAGAAATCTATGGTCCAGGGCGAAGGGGGAAATAGCCGGCGGGAGGCGTAGTAGGCCGAGAGGATAGCGACGTCGTGATTGCCGAGGAGAGCAAGCACCTCGCCACCTGCACGGGCAGCTTCTTTTTGCAGGCGCATCACGAGGTCGATCACCCCCACACCGTCGGGGCCAATGTCGACGTAGTCACCCATAAAGACGAGGGTGGCATTGTCGCCCGCCCATTCCATTCCGGGGTTGAGCAAGCGCTCAGCGCGCAACAAGGCTACTAGAGTATCAAGGTAGCCGTGGACATCACCCACTACGTAGGTTGGTGGTTGCATGGTACCTCCTGGCAACAGCTATTACTATAAGGCAAAGGGGGACGAGTGACCAGTAGTGATAAGTAATGAGAGGCTCGGGGCGTGGGAGTAAAACGTGGGGCTGATGGGGTTTTGGGAGTAAAACGTGGGGCTGATGGGGTTTTCGGACAAATGCACAAATTGGGTGGGCTTATTTCTGCATTCTGCACATATGCAATAGTTTTCCACGATGATATAATTCCGGTAGAAGGTAAGTTCATAAACTTGCCTTTGCTTTTTTATGTTAGTCCAAAAGGAGAGAGTAAGATGGTTCAGGAGTTAGTGAGGCCAAAACCAGCACATAGATGGCTGCCCGAGTCGGCAGGCAATAAGCCGGATGTGGTTGCGCAGTTGATCGCTCAGGCAGAGAAGGACAGAGTACGGTTTGTGAATCTTCAATTCACCGACCTGATGGGCATCGTCAAGTCGGTGGCAATACCACTGCACCAGTTCGAGGACGCTTGCATCAGCGGTAAGTGGTTCGATGGATCGTCTATAGAAGGGTTCATGCGCATCGCCGAGTCGGACATGTTCCTTGTGCCCGACCTGTCCACGTGGGCGATCATGCCGTGGGAGCGGAAAGAAGAAAGCACAGCTCGAGCGATCTGCTGGGTGTACACGCCGAACGGAGAGCTGTTCGAGGGCGACCCACGTATGGTGCTGGCGCGCTCGCTCGATTATGCTGCCAACCTGGGTTACAAGTTCAATACCGGCCCCGAGTTGGAGTTCTTTTTGTTCAAGGACACTATAGGGGACATTACGGGCGCGACACATGATTCAGGCGGCTATTTCGACCTGACGGGCGACCTGGGTGCGGGCGTTCGCAAGGATATGGTCGACGCGCTTGAGGGGATGGGCATCAAGGTCGAGACATCGCACCACGAGGTAGCGAAGGGGCAGCACGAGATCGACTTCGAGTATGCAAATGCATTGTCGGCTGCCGACAACGCTGTGACGTTCAAATATACCCTTAAGGCGATTGCCGCAGAGCACGGGCTGCACTGCACATTCATGCCGAAGCCGATCTTCGGGATCAATGGGTCGGGCATGCACACGCACCAGAGCTTCGCTGACATAAATGGCGAGAAGGGCAACTTGTTCGCGGATGAGAGCGACGGATACGGCCTATCGAAGATCGCCAAGCAGTACATTGCGGGCCAATTAAAGCATGCACGCGGCATGTGCGCCGTGCTCGCGCCGTTGGTGAATTCGTACAAGAGGCTTGTACCGGGATACGAGGCGCCGGTGTACATCTCATGGGCGAGGGTGAATCGCTCGGCGCTGATTAGAGTGCCCCAGAACCGGCCGGGCAAGCCCGGAGCCACGCGCATCGAGCTAAGGTGCCCCGACCCGGCTTGCAACCCATACCTGGCGTTCGCCGTAATGCTCCGGTCGGGACTTGAGGGAATCGAGAACGACATGGACGTTCCGGATCCGGTCGAGGAGAACCTGTATCACTTCGACGAGAACGAACTGAGACGGCGCAACATCAAGACGCTGCCGGGTTCGCTTAACGAGGCGCTACAGGAGATGGAGAACGATGAGCTTGTGCGCGAAACCCTGGGCGACCACATAACAGACCGCTTGTTGGAAGCCAAGACCGCAGAGTGGAACGAGTTCCGCATGCGGGTTACGCAGTGGGAGCTTGATACGTATCTGGAGACGTACTAGGCGACGACAGACGAAGGCGTGATAAGTGATAAGTGATACGTGGGGCCGAGCACCAAGCTAGGCCCCCTTTTTTGGTGGGAAAGGGGTGTTGTATAATGGCTTGAGGGCAGTAAGCGTCGTGGGATTTGTGCAAGGTAGTTTTGGGAGGAGATATGTCTGCAGTCGCACACAGAACGTACACGCCTGAAGAATATCTGAGCATGGAGCGTGAGGCGGAGTACAAGAGCGAATACCTGGACGGGCACATATACGCGATGGCTGGGGCCAGCATGGAGCATAATACGATCAGCGCGAATGTCGCGCGCTTAGTAGGGAACAGCTTTGTCGGGCGGCCTTGCAGAGTATTTAGCAGCGATATGCGCGTTCAAGTGCAAGATATGGACCTCTTCTATACCTATCCTGATATAGTTGCTGTGTGCGGTGCGCCCGTACTGGCCGACACGAAGATGGATACGCTAACTAACCCGACCGTGGTATTTGAGGTGCTGTCGCCTTCTACCGAGGGCTACGACAGGGGACGGAAATTTGAATTGTATCGCAAGATAGAGTCGCTGCAAGAGTATGTGCTGGTAGCGCAGGATAGAGCTTTTGTGGAGCACTATATCAGGCGAGGCAGCAAGTGGGAGCTGTCGGACATTAGCAGCCTGGATGGCGTTCTCCAGCTAGAGTCGGTACAGTGCGAACTGGCACTGCGCGACATTTACGACAAAGTGGAGTTTCACGAAATAGAGGCGGGCAGGGTTGGCAAGGGTGAATCGTCGCAGCCGTAGTTATTTTCAGGAAGAGGTTGGGATGCAAGTTGAGACGCCGCAAAGCGAGCGGAAAGCAAGAGTGATCCGCACAGGCAAGGTAATCTCGATCGCTTACAGCCCGAAGATGATTAATAACGTGGGCAAAGAGCCGAAGACCAACGCCGAGATCACGATGTTTGGGATAGAGGGTGACAGGCACTTCGGCGAAACGAGGTACTCGCCAAGGCAGCATAAGAGAGTGCCTAACTTGCGACCGGTAACCGTGATGGCGGTGGAGGGTGTGCGCGAGGCCTGTGACGTACTGGGCATCCCGGCAGATACGGTGCCCTTCGGCGGCATGGGCGAGAATATCCTGACGGACGGGCTGGGAGACCTGGGCGACGCAAACGAGGGCGATCTGATACAGGTGCTGGACGAGCACGGCGAGACCAAGGTGATTTTGCAGGTTGGCGGGCAGAACAACCCCTGCTCGAACCTACAGTTCTATCACAAGCAGATGACCAAGGAGATGATGCACAAGCGCGGGGTGTTCTGCTCTGTGTTAATGGCGGGGCATATTGGGATTGGGGACACGGTTACTTACATCAAAGTGTAAGGAACCACCTGCGACCGGCAACAAATGAGGCCCCCCACTACCTGGGAGGCCTCTTTGCATCAGTTCGTTACTACTATCAGCGGCGAATGAGCATTGTGTCGTCGGTGTTGAGGATGTCCTTACCTTCGCCTGGCATAGGCATCTTGGTAAAGGGGGCGAAGTGGCAAGCCACAAAGTGCTCTGTTTGGCCGGGGGCGGCGATGTTGCGCCAGACGGGGATCTGTTGTTTGCAGATGTCCTGAGCAAGCCAGCAGCGCGTGTGGAACCGGCAACCGCTCGGTGGGTTCAAGGGGGAGGGCACGTCGCCCTTCAGGATGATGCGCTCGCGCCTGATCTTGGGGTTTGGGATGGGGATAGCTGAGAGCAGAGCGTGAGTGTAGGGGTGTTGGGGGTTCTCGAAGAGGGTAGTTCTGTCGGCAAGCTCGGCCATCTTGCCGAGGTACATCACGCCTACTCGGTCGGAGATGTGCTCCACGACGCTCAGGTTGTGGGCGATGAAGAGGTAAGTAAGGCCGAACTCCGCCTGCAGGTCTTTGAGGATGTTGAGCACCTGCGACTGGATGGAGACGTCGAGGGCGGAGACAGGCTCGTCGCAGACGATGAACTTGGGGCGCAGGGCCAGGGCGCGGGCGATACCGATACGCTGGCGCTGACCGCCGGAGAACTCATGAGGGTAACGCTTGGCGTGTTCGGGTAGCAGGCCGACGCGGGCCAACACATCATGGACGCGTTGGAGGCGCTCTTCTTTCCCCATACCATGAATCAGCAAACCCTCGCCAATACTCTCACCGATGGGCACGCGGGGATCGAGGGACGAATACGGGTCCTGGAAGATAATCTGCATATCCCGACGTATGCGCTTGAGTTGATCAGGCGAGTAGTCGAAGATATTCTTGCCTTCAAAGCGGACCTGTCCTCCTGTAGCGGGAAGCAAGCGCAAGAGAGTGCGACCAACAGTGGTTTTGCCGCAGCCCGACTCACCCACCAACCCAAGGGTTTCGCCCCGGCGTATGAAGAAGCTGACATCGTCTACAGCCTTAACCCAGGCAACAGTACGTTGAAGCAAGCCACCACGCACCGGAAAGAACTTGACCAGGCGGTCAACTTCCAGCAGGATGTCGTGTTTCGATTTATCCAGCGTTACAAGGGGGTTCAGTTCGCTTGTAGCGGCTCCGGGCTCGGTTGGCGTGGGGCTATCGGTGTTCACTTCGACGGTTGGAGTACCTGAATTAACGGACATTGTACTCGGCTGATCGCTCATAAGCTGTTCCTCTCTCGATTGCGGATTACCTGGATTTTGGACTGTGGATACGGATTGGAGTTAAGGGCCGTTTGCACTCGCGAAGCTCGATGTCAAAAATCCAAGATTAGCGTGCAGCTGCGACCGGGGCTTCAGTTCTGGCCTGACCACCTGTTGCCATAACTTGCTCGTCGTATAGCCAGCAACGGGCCGTGCGAACGGGTGAAAGGCGTAACAGGTCCGGTTCTTCGATACGGCAGATGTCCATCACGTAAGGGCAACGCCCGGCGAACCTGCACCCAGGAGGGAGGTTACGCAGAGATGGTACGGAACCTGGAATTACTGCCAGTTTTTCTCTTACTTCACCCAGCACGGGGATGGAGGCGATCAAGCCCTGAGTGTAAGGGTGCTTGGGATCGGCAAACAGGTCATCTACAGATGCTTCTTCCACGACTTTGCCTGCGTACATAACCGACACGTTGTCGGCCATTTCAGCTATGACGCCGAGGTCATGAGTGATGAGGATGATGCCCGTATGGTACCGGTCACGCAGGTCGCGCATCAGTTCAAGGATCTGGGCCTGAATCGTAACATCAAGAGCAGTAGTGGGTTCATCGGCTATGAGCACTTCGGGCTCACAAGAGAGGGCCATAGCGATCATAACACGCTGGCACATACCGCCGGACATTTCGTGGGGGTAGCTCTCGAGGCGGGTTTTGGCCGAGGGAATCCCGACCATGGTAAGCAACTCGATAGTGCGCTGGCGGGCCTGCTGCTTGGTGTAACCACGATGCAGGATGAGGGACTCAGAAATCTGGTCGCCCACACGGAATACGGGGTTGAGGCAAGAAGTAGGCTGCTGGAAGATCATGGCGATACGGTTGCCCCGAATGTGGCGCATTTCCTCTTCAGTAAGTGCGAGAATGTCCAGGCCGCGCAATCTGACCTCGCCCTGAAGGATCTCGCCAGGTTGGGCTATCAGGCGCATGACGCTCATGGAGGTGACGCTTTTGCCGCAACCGGACTCTCCAACTATACCGAGGGTTTCTCCGCGATTGAGGTGAAAGCTGACGCCGTCCACAGCCTTGACGATGCCGTCTTCGGTGTAGAAATAGGTCTTTATGTCCTCCACGCGCAGAAGCTCGTCGGGTTCATTCATGAACTCCGGGTAGTCACGCAGAAGTTTCTCGTCGGCTGTGCCCGCTTTAACAGACCCTCTGCTGCGTGTGGCAGGGGAAGAATTAGAGCCACCTGATTGAGACGTGTCTTTGGTGTCGGTACTCAGGGTCTTGCTCCTTTCGGTTTATGATCTTCTATATTTTACTGGCGAGTTATGTTTGTGCCAGGGATTATACATGATGGATATTGTTTAAAGCGCAACTCCATGACCCACGAGAACTCACGAGCCGGAGTGCGCCTGAATAGTATGCCAATATTATCAGAAAGCACGTGCGATGTCAACGTACGACCTCGTCAAGCCGCGACTCAGCACCAACGCCTCCGGTTCCGGGGGTGAGAAGAAAGCCAAGTCACGTAGGTTGCTCAATTGTAATACACCTGACGCGCCTAAACGGTTCAATTGAAGGTAGGAAGTCACGGGTTCGATGCGAAGGTGAAAGGTTTGGCATTGGGCGAAAGACAGACGAGGAGGAGGGTACCGGGAGAAGGCTGGGCAGCCCGAATTGCTTACTACGTGATATAATTTTGCATGATGGGAGCATTAGCGCCCATGAGCGACAACTTGTTCTCAATGAGGAGACCTACGTGCACAAGATAGCTGTGATTACTACAGGTGGCACCATTTCGATGCGCTTTGATGCTACTCTGGGTGGGGCCGTGCCTGCGGTTAGCGGGGAGGAACTGCTGCGCATGGTGCCGGGCCTCGACACCATCACGGACATAGAGCTGGTCGAGTTCGCCAATCTACCGTCGTGTCACCTCACCCCACAAAAAATGTTCGAACTGACCGGGGTCATACGCGACCTGCTGGCGAGGCCTGATATAGATGGGGTGGTGGTTACGCACGGCACAGACGCCCTTGAAGAAACCGCCTATATGGCCGACCTGGTTGTGAATCCTACCAAGCCGCTTGTCTTTACGGCTGCCATGCGTAATAACTCTGAGATGGGCGCAGATGGCCCTCGCAATATCCTGGCTTCGGCGCGCGTCGCCATCTGCTCGGACGCCGCGATGTCGGGCTCTCTAATTGTATTCAATGGACGCGTGCTTGCCGCCCGCGACAGCATTAAGATGCACACTTCCAATCTCGATGCATTCCGCTCGCCGATGCACGGGCCTCTCGGCAACGTGGACGACCAGCTTGTGATCATGTTTCGCCGCTCGTGCGTGCGCCAGACTATCGCGCCGGAGCAGTTGGAGACGCGAGTTACGCTCGTCAAGGTCTGCTCGGGCATGGATAGTGAGCTTCTAATGTGGAACCTGGACCATGGGCAGCGGGGTCTCGTAATCGAGGCGATGGGCCAGGGAAACGTGCCTCCGATGATGCTTCCGGGCATACACGCCTGGCTGGATAGCGGGCGGCCTGTGGTGCTTGTGTCTCGCTGCCCCGAAGGCCGCGCCCTTGACACATACGCCTACGAAGGCGGGGGGAAACAGCTCCATAACATGGGCGTGATATTCGGCGAGGACCTCACGGGCCAGAAAGCCAGGATAAAGCTCATGCTCGCACTCGGATTGACCCAGGACGTCAACGAGATTCGGGCGCTGTTCGAGTACCTGGAGTAAGATGAGCCGGTTGACCTCGCCCGAAGACGTAACCGGGGCAGGTCTGCCCCTTGTCCATGATCCTCAGGTTCGTTCAACGATGTTGTACTGGAGATTGGGCTTGCCGGCGGCCCTGGTGGTCCTCGCGCGGCTGTCGGTGCTTTGCAGCCCCTTCGTGATCGACGATGCTTTAATCAGCTACAGGTGTGCCCAGAACCTTGTGCGCGGCTATGGTCTGGTGTTCAACCCTGGCATCGATAGACTCCGGAGCACTTCCATACTATTCTCGATTGAAGATGGTCGATTACGGCGGCCTGGCCGACAAGCACATGGCCCGGGTGCCCATGCGCCCCATAATGCTCGATAAAGGTGACGGCGTGATGCGCTCGTATCCCGCCATACGCAGCGACCGGGATTATCTGCTCAGCCGCCGCCCCGCTCTTGTGCAAAATGAGCGGGCGCTTCGCCCCGGACGGACACCGCATAATGAGCTATCCGGAGTTGGTGCCGGTGTACGAGGCGATGCATAAAGAGGGCACCTACGACCTGGCCCACCCGGTCTGCTACGATGAGGCCATGTCCCTGCTGATCATCAAGCGCAGGGAAGAGGGTTGGAACCCGTGAGCCTTGCCCGGTTCCGTTCACCATTTTTCACCAAACGTCAACCGGATCGTTGATCCTCCCACTGTATGCTGTAAGGTGGGAGCCAAAGAAGTTTCCCTTGCGTCGTTCCAGGCTAACAACTGAATAGATGAGGCGACCAGGTTCCCGCCGGCTTTACCGCAACCCTAATTTCCAGCTTTATAAGCTGGCAGGAGGCATAAACATGCTTACTAAACAGGCAGACCTGGCCGGGCCCGGTATCGGTGATTACGCTGAGCTCGAGACTGTCCTGCCCAACGATTACCGCTCCTTGCTGACCCCTATGGAGACCCAGCAGGCGATCTTCGCCATCAAAGGCTACATCGAAGAGAACCTGTGCAAGGAACTGAATCTCAACATGGTCCAGGTTCCCCTGATCGTGGACGTCGAAAGCGGCGTCAACGACATGCTCGACCGGGACGGGTCGCGCACCCCCATCCAGTTCCACATCAACAACGACTATAACATGCACCCCATCGATGCCCAGGTAGTGCAGGCCGCCACAAAATGGAAAAGAATGGCCCTCAAGCAATTCGGCTGCATGCCCGGCGAGGGTATCTGCACGGATATGCGCGCTGTCCGAAAAGACTATTTCCTCGATCATGACCACAGCGCGTATGTCGACCAGTGGGACTGGGAAATGGTGATGACCCCGGAGCAGCGCAACCTGGAGTTCCTTACAGGAGTGGTCGAGAAGTTGTGGAAAGTGCTGAAGGGCGCCGAGGCCCACGCACGCGAGATGTTCCCGCAGCTTGAAACAGGGAAGTACCCGCCCATGCCCGAGAAACTCACCTTCTTGCAGGCCGAGGAAATCCTCGAAATGTACCCCGACCTGCCCCGCAAGCAGCGCGAGACCCGTGTGCTGCAAGAGTTCCCCGCTGTATTCATTTACGGCATCGGCTGGACCCTGAAAGACGGCTACCCGCATGAGATGCGCGCCGCCGACTATGACGACTGGATCACCGAAACCGTATACAAAGACGGCAATCTCATGCACGGCCTCAACGGCGATATCCTGGTGTGGAACCCGGTGACCCGGCGCCGCCACGAGCTTTCCTCCATGGGCATCCGCGTCACAGCCGAGACCCTGTTGAAGCAACTCGAGGCGAGCAACCAACTCGACTTCCTGAAGCAGCCTTATCACCAGGCGATCATGAACAACCAGATACCGCTGAGCATAGGCGGAGGCATCGGGCAGTCACGCACCCAGATGTACCTGCTGCGCAAAGCCCACCTGGGCGAGGTCAGCGTTACAGTCTGGCCGAAGATCCTCAAGGAAATGTGCGCCAAGCGCGACATCTTCGTTCTTGAGTAGCCTGAAGAAGTAGAAGCAAAATGACGCGCCGGTGGGCGCGTCATTTTGCTTCCTTCGCCGTACTCGGCATTATTGGAGCTTTGCCAGGGCGGCGTCTATTCTTCTAAGTGCCTCTGCTTTACCTATTATCTCCATGCTCTCGAACAGCGGTGGCGTGGCGGTAAGAGGGATGTTCGAGTACCTGGGGTGAGGGTGGATTGTAGGCCGGGGGATTCATGTTGAAACGCAAAGATCGCAAAGATAGCTAAGGATTGGAAGGCTGATCAGGAAGATACGAAAGCATCGGAGGTATTTTGGGGTTTAGAACCGCGCACTTATAGGGGGGCCGCCGGTAAGTGATAAAGGGTTTTGGGCAAACAAAAAACCCGAACAATCCGTGAGGACCATCCGAGCTTTTGTTCCTCAGCTTCGACAAGCGAACTTGTAATCTGCTAAGTTCCCACAGTATACGGGCGATCGGATAGGTCGTCAATAAGCGCGACGGAAAGTTTTGCACATCCAATGCGATTTTGGAAGGGTCTGCGTTGATTCGTTGTCCCAGCATGCGCGTGGGGAGGATGATTCTTCGCTGCGCTCGGTACCGTACTATCTAGGAGTATGGTAGTAAGCACCCAGGTAGCCGTGTCATTCTGAACGGAGTGAATAGTCACTACCCTGAGCACAGTGCCTGGGGAACTGATTCTTCACTGCGTTCAGAATGACACGTCCCAAAAGGGTTCGCTTTCCTGCCATATCTTTGTTAGCAAGGTAGTCAGAATGACAAAGGGAGAGAGTGCTCATGCTGCCGACCTGGACGGCCTGGCGGCAGTGTGTAAGCGGCTGGCTAGATATTGAGGATTGAGCCTGTGAAGAGGCCGTCGGAGTGCGGAGCAGTGGGCACGGAGAAGACGCGGCCTTTGGCGAAGAAGGGGAAATCGGGCCATTCGGCAGGGTCGCCGGCGGATTTGCCGGGGACAGGCAGGAGGCGAGCCGTGAGGGGCTTGTCTAGGCGCACGGCCAGGGCTGCCATGTCGAGAATGATGTTCTCAAGTTGCTTGAGGGATATGTCACCGGGGAGAGGGACCGTGTCGAGGCCGAGGCCGCAGACAGCGGACATCAGGAGGAGAGTGTCGAGGGTGACAGAGCCTTCGGCGGCGCGGTCAGCAAGGGTTTGGTCTTCCAGCGCGGGCAGCATCAGGCCGGAGTAGCCGACCGTGGGTAGGAGGGCGCGGGCATCTCGCAGAATAGAGGTGAAGTAGGCGGCAGCGGCGAGAGTGCCTGGACCGCCGAGGAGTCCGCCGATCAGGGTTTCGAGGGCACCGGCGATGCTGCGGTCGGGCGAAGGGAAGGGGGCCATCGAGATATCGAGGCCTGTGAATGTGAACCCGGCATCGGCACCGAACGAAGCGCACTGCTCGGCTACTTTGCCTGCTTCGTCGGCAAGAAGGGCAAGCAGATTGCCTCGTGCCTCTTCGTGGGAACGCGCGCCCGTGAAGGCCAAAACTGCCAGGTCGGCGGCTTCGAGCGCAATCCCGAACTCAGGTCCTCCGCTATTTAGGTCGTCTTCCATGTAATAAGATGCGGGGAAGAAGGGAACGTGGGGAGGACAGTTGGAGGCAGCGGCGAAGCGCAGGTTGCCAAACCCGTCGGGCGAGTTTTGTGCCAGGAACTGGATTACACGTGCCGAGGCTCGCACAGCGTCCAGGTTGACAACGCCGGCGCCATCCTGCCTGGCTCCTACCTGTATGCTGCCGAAGCAGTTGTCGGCTTGCATGAGGAGGGAGGGGAGAGCCAACATCAGGGCACGGACTGCGTGGTCGTCGGGGGCGGAAGCCGCCTGGATCGTGCCTAGCGAGCAGTAGTCGAAACCCGCCGCATGAGAAACCTGCGCCACATCAACGACAGAAGCAGATGTGCCTTTGCCGGGGGCAGCCCAACGCTCAAGGGGCTGGGTGGAGAGGCGGGTGGTCTGGACGGTGAAAGCAGCGGCTTCGAGGGCAGCGCGGCCAGTGCGGGCGAACGCGCCCAGCTTGTTCAGTAGATCAGTGCGATCGGATTGGTCCTGGGGCAGGGAGGCGCCGACTGTCAGGGAGCGTATATTCATGATGGGGAGGAGAAGATTAAGACCGGGATGCCACTGAGTTAGGGTTCTAGCGCATAGCCGGCCTTTTTCCACTGGTCGAACGCGAGGGGGCCTTCGAGGATCTTTACGTTGGTGTAGCCCGCCGAGAAGCGCAGGTTGTAGGCCACCCCCGAGCTTTCTTCGTCGTGGGGACAGTCGCAGTAGACGATCACATTACCCGTTTTGGGGATGTCGGCCAGCCTCTTGCCTGCTTCAGCCTGAGGGACGTTGACCGCGCCTTTGATGTGCCCGGCAGAATACTGGGTGGCCACGCGTACGTCGATGAACTTAGCATCATTTTTGTCGTAAAGGGCCTTGGCGTCCTTGACTGTGATGCGCGGCAGGATGTCGGGCGATGTTTGGGTAGCGAATGTTACAGCGGTCTGGGTCGTTGCAGCAGCCGGATCAACATTGGTGTTTGCAGCGGTGCCGGGGGTTGTTGCGGCGCCGGAGGACTTGTTCTGGTTGGCAAGAAGGAATACCAACACGAGTACTGCGACCACGCTGACGGCGATCATGGCGATGCCAATGTTATCGATTCTGCGCGGGCGAGGAGCGCCGGGAGCATTGCGCGCGTTAATAGGCCTGCTGGGGCCACGCATACTGCCGGACTTGCTACGCGAGGTCTTTCTGGGGGGTCTGTAACTCATTACTCTCCTTCTACAGTCTGAGATTGCTACCCAAAAATATAACACAGGCACGGCGCCGAAGGCAAGACAGGGCGAGGAGTGACCGGTGACCAGTGACCAGTGACCAGTCGTGATAAGTGATAAGTGATAAGTGGGCTGTGAAACTTGGGATGTGTTGGGCAGGGATGTTGGAGGAATGAGAAGTTAGGGGATAGGCAAAGACCAGACCGGTTCGTCGGTGGTAAAGTCGTGGGCCACTACGTTGCCAGAATTGCCGTCAACGTAGAGGGACAGGTATTTCGTATTCGGAGGGTTTTCGGAACTGGTGGCATGAGGATCATAGTAGAGCATTTGCCAGCCTGCTAATGCACCGTACTGCTTTTGCCAATCGTTATTGAGAAGGAGGAGGAGTTTGGTTTCTGGAGTCAGTTGTTTGCCGTTGACATACGACAGTGCTTCGTCCTGCGTGCCGAAGTAAACATCCCTTGGGCCAATAGCGACGTAAGCAAGCTTAGCCCGGAGAGCGTCCAGTTTTGCCTGCGCCACCGAAGGATCCGGTTTAGACGAGCTAAAGCCGTTACTAGAATCAATCCTTTCGAGCCTGGGAGGGTTGGTATCTAATGCCCTGACGACGAGATTGCTTCGGTTAGGGCTAACAAAGAAAAAGGCCATTTCAAGTGCTGTGTCGTCCAGACCAGTGTGATCGGACAGGTCAGTACCAGGGGCTTTGTCCACCACAACCCATTCAACGACGGCGTCCTTGTCGATTTGCGCTGCTGCGTGAGTCACTAACTTGACTGTACTGGGCCAGGAAGCGAAAGAGGTTGAGGGAATGGAGGGTGACAGCACGCCAGCCAAAAAAGGACCCACACCAATGCAAACAAGAAGAATGGGCAATAGCACCCACCTGTTGGCGAGACGCTTTTGGAGTAAATTATCGAGCGGAGGGAAACGGGAAAGCCATAGTAAGGACGCGAACAATGTTAGGAGAGCTGAGGTAGCGATTGACGTGAACGGGAGCCTGAGAGTGTAGGAGAAGTCAAACGAGTCGAGCCTAGTGGTCCAAAACTCAAGCGCGCCAAAACCTGCAAAGATAAGGCCTATATTGAAAAGGGCACCGATAGGCATGGTAGGATTCCAGATGATAGGCGCTCCGTCGCGTTTGTAGGTAACGACATTGTTTGACGCGGAGCTCAATAGACCACGAGTGCGGAGCCAAATGAAGGCAAGTAACGCGACACAGAGCAGCACCAATATGCGAAGCGGTACTAACAGATCGAAGTCGGTGGGCAGGGCATAGACGCCGTAGGCGCTGAGCGCGAGCATCAGGGAGGCTACAGGCAGGAGCCAGACCGACCAGTCGCGGGGCAGGCTGCGAGCAAGGGAAGCCTGCTCGGTCTCGATGGACGAGGGCTGATAGGGGGCAGCAGTTGGGGATGCGTCGGATTGAGATTGCATAATATTATGACGGGGTGGCCATCGTGTGCATCAGGATTATACCACCACGGCACTCAAGCTGATTCTTCACTGCGTTCAGAATGACAAGCCTGACCTGCTTCGCAGGACTTCGGCTTTGTAACCCACATGGCCACCGGGCGTTCGCGCTTGCCCCCCGTAATCGTGAAATTGGCTGGTCAGGCGGTGCTTTACTCTTCTTGGGGCTTTCCCCACAATGATCGAAATGCCTTATGACGCCCTTTTTCGGTATTACTAAAGGTGCTACAATGGCCTACATAATGTGGAAGCGGGGAGAGGTATTCCTCGCTCCAGGCAGGAAGCCGATATGAGTATGAAGCAAGAGGGCGATCTGGCCGGGTTCAAAGAGGCGGTCCGCCGGGAGTGGTTCGATCCGGAGACTGTGGCAGCCTGGCGCAAGTGGCATCCTTTCTTTGCCCGTCAGAGCGCGAGCGCCACAACAGCTATCATCGAAGCCGCACAGGTGCGGTTAGGTATGGACATCCTTGATCTAGCGAGCGGCACAGGCGAACCGGCGCTCACGCTCGCACGGGTGGTAGGGCCGGCAGGCCATGTAACGGCGACGGACCTCAGTCCCGAGATGCTGGAGATTGCCCAGGATATCGCTCGACAGCAAAGGATTACCAACCTCACCTGCCAGCTTGCCGACGCCCAGGACCTGCCCTTTGCCGACGCGCGCTTTGATGCTGTCACCTGCCGGTTGGGCGTAATGTTCTTTCCGGATTCTGTCCAGGCCCTGCGCGAATCGTACCGCGTGCTGAAGCCAGGCGGACACGCCGCTTTTCTGGCCTGGGGGCCTTTCGACCAACCCTTCTTCACGAGCACTGCCGGGATCATCATGCAGTATGAGTCGCTGCCCGCACCGGTACCCGGCACACCGGGACGTTTCCGGTTCGCGCAGAAGGGAAAGCTCGCAGCGCACCTGAAAGAAGCCGGCTTCCAACAGGTGCGCGAAACCACGCTCACCATCCCCTGGCCCTCGGGTTCTGTGGAAGAAACCTGGGAGAGCACACGGGACATGCGAGCCCCGTTCCGGCACCTCCTCAGCCATCTCCCTCAGGACGAACGCGAGCGACTGCTCGCCGCAGTGTACACGGCGATCCGACAATACGAGACGGGCGGCGAAGTCGTGTTTCCTGCGGTCGTCGTGCTTGCTGTCGGGCAGCGACGGGCTGCTAGACCATGACCCCCGGCGGGCTGCCACTCCTTTAGTATATTCCTCTCTGTATAATCGAAATACCCTAGCGTGGTCCGTTCGCGCTTGCCCCGCGTAATGGGGTATGATACAATGAACGATGGCTTTTATTGGCCAGATTCTTTAGATATCCAAAGAACAATACAGAAGCAGTACATTTTAGCTGGTAAGGAGTGGCACAAGATGCCCAAACCCGTTTTGGCGATCGTTGGCAGGCCCAACGTAGGTAAATCGTCATTTTTCAACAGACTAATAGGCGAACAGGTCGCCATCGTGGAAGACCAACCAGGCACAACCCGCGACCGTATCTACGGTAGCACCGAATGGAATGGGGTTACTTTCTCCGTGATAGACACGGGCGGTATGGTACTCGGGCTGGCAGCCGAACCGGGAACAGGACCGCAGGGCGAAGTGACCGAGGAAGATATCGCACGACGCACGCGCGAGCAGGCCGAAACCGCTATCCAGGAAGCCGATGTGATCCTGCTGATGGTAGACGCAAAAACAGGGCTCACCTCGACCGACAGTGAGATCGCCGATATCCTGCGCAAGTCCGAAAAGCCCGTAATCGTGGCCGCGAACAAGGCCGACTCGGAAGAGAGACGGCTGAACGCGGTTGAGTTCTACGCGCTCGGGCTGGGCGAGCCAATCCCCATATCCTCCAAGCACTCTATCAATACGGGCGATTTGCTCGACCAGGTGGTGGCGGCATTCCCGAAAGAGGCAGTGGAGCAAGAAGAAGAGGACCAGGAGGTCAAGATTGCCATAGTGGGCAGGCCGAACGTGGGCAAGTCGCGCTTGCTGAACGCCATCCTGGGGCAGGAGCGGGTGATCGTGTCCGAAGTGCCGGGAACCACCCGGGACGCGATTGATACCAAGTTCGAGTACACCGAGGGCGAGGGCGAAGACGCTGTCAACTACGACCTCACGCTGATCGACACGGCAGGCATTCGCAAGCGGGGCCGGATTGACCAGGGCATCGAGCGCTATTCGGTCATACGCACGCTGAAAGCGATTCAACGGGCGGACGTGGTACTCATGGTCATTGACGCGACGGAAGGCATTACAGCCCAGGACACGCATATTGCGGGCTATGTGCTGGACGAAGTCAAAGGCATGGTGCTGGTGGTCAACAAGTGGGATCTGGTCGAGAAGGACTCGAACACGATATACGAGTACACCGACCATCTGCGCCAGGAACTGAGCTTCATCCCCTACGTGACATTTGTGTTCATCTCGGCCAAGTTCGGCCAGCGCGTCACCAAGGTGTTGCCTGTGGCGCTCAGCGTCGCCAGGGAGCGTATGAAGCGCGTTTCGACCGGGCAGCTGAACAAGCTTATGAAGGAAGCGGTGGACGCTCACCCGCCGGCGAGCAAGCCGGGCAAGTGGGTCAAGTTCTACTATGCGACCCAGGCCGACGTCAAGCCGCCAACGTTTGTGTTCTTCACGAACGACGCCGACTCGGTACACTTTTCGTATAAGCGGTACCTGGAGAACCAACTGCGGGGTGCGTTCGGCTTCGAGGGAACTCCGATCAAGCTCATCTTCAGGACGCGACAACACACGGACTAAGCATGGCGATAATTCGAGACCTGGGCGACAATCTGGTGCTGAGGCACGCCACGCAGGACGATGTCGAAGCGCTGGCCCAGTTCAATAGTTTTATTCACAAAGATCTTGGCGCCACCGACCCTGCTGATGAGATAGGGTGGTGGACGCGCGACCTCATGCGGGGCGACCACCCCACCACG
>JBBRDO010000062.1:0-27674 GCA_038203825.1 Chloroflexia bacterium
TTTGGCCAGGCAGCCAATTGGCTTAGCGCATGAGGCGCACTGCTCTGCGTAGAGCATGTATTTCGTGTGTGGCGAGGTAGCGCCATTGACCCGGCTGCAGGTTGCCGATGGGAAGAGGCCCGAACCTGACGCGCTGCAGGCTGATGACCGGATTGCCTACGGCGTTACACATGAGGCGAATCTGGCGCTTGCGGCCTTCGTGGATGATTACGCGAAGCACGGTGTTATCGCCGACCTGTTTGATTTCGTCCACTTTGGCAGGGGCGGTCATTTCTCCCTCGATTTCGACGCCTTTGCGCAGACTCTGCATGGCAGCAGGAGAGGGACGGCCTCGCACAAGCGCATGGTACTCCTTTTCTACGCCGAAGCGCGGGTGGGTCAATCGGAAGGTCAAGTCGCCATCGTTCGTGAGCAACAAGAGGCCAGTGGTATCAATGTCGAGACGGCCAACAGGGAAGACCCTGGGAATAGCAGGCTGCTCGTTTTTATCGGGGCGCCGGTTGGGATGTTGGGGAGAGACAGCGCCCTTGCCGGTTGGCCGGGTGGTGCGTGCGGCCTCGTCCGCAGTGTTGGGACCTGGTTGATTGGAGCCAGGTAGCCTGCCGTAGATTATATCGAGGACTGTGGGGCGGTCGTGCGTGTCGCGGGCTGTGGTGACTATGCCTGCAGGCTTGTTGAGCAGTATGTAGGAGAACTGCTCGGCAGAGTTAGTGATGGGAGAGACTTTGAGCGGGTGGCTATCTACCTCGATCTTGTCAGTGGAGGGGTTGGCGCGCGTGCCCATTTCAGTCACAACTACGCCATTGACGCGTACCTTTCCGGCCGCGATCATTTCTTCGGCTGCTCGGCGCGAAGCGACCCCGGCGCGGGCCAGCAGCTTCTGCAGACGCTCGGTGCTGCCGGTGTTTTGCGTTTCGGTAGCCATGCCAGGTTTTCTAGGGCCGGCCTTACCCTTCATCGTGGGCACCCTGTGTAACTGGGGTCGAGGGGTGGTCAGGGTGATTCTGGAAAATAAGGACCCTGGCGATACGCAGGCCATCGAGCTCTTCTACACGCAGAGTAAAGTCACCATGCCGGATTTCGTCGTGCAACTCAGGTTTTCTACCCAGGACCTCGAATACGTAGCCGCCGATGGTATCGGCCTCGCTGGTGATATCGAGGCCAAGCTCTTCGTTTATGTCGATGATGGAAGCCAGGCCGTCAACCATTGTGCCCACCGGGGTTACAATGATGTCTTCGGTTGACTGGTTGGATTCGAACTCGTCGTGCAGCTCACCAACGATTTCTTCCATGATATCTTCGAGGGTAACGATGCCGGCAGTGCCGCCGTACTCATCAATAACGGCCACCATTTGCAGGCCGCTATGCTGCATCCTGTTGAGCAACTCTGTAACATCTGCGGTTTCGGGAACCTGCTCGATAGTGCGCATGACGTTTTGTACGGTGAAGCCGTTGCCTGTGGAGACGCTTGGGCCGGGCGTGGCGCTGACATTTGTCGCATCGCCCGCGGAGACTGCGGAGAGAGCCTCGAGTTTCTTATCGGCGCCGCTGAGTACCAGGAAGAGGTCTTTGACATGGAGGACGCCCACGATGTGGTCGATGTTATTGTTGTAAACGGGGAAGCGGCTGTGCTTGTATTCGGCCACGGCCTGGATAACCTCGCTGAAACTGGCGTCCAGGGGAATTGCCTCTATCTCTGTTCGTGGGAGCATCACTTGGCGCGCCTTGAGGTCGCCAAAGTCGAACACGCGGCGCAGGATGACTTCTTCGTCCTTGTCGAGTACACCTGCTTTGCGGCTCGAACTGACGAGCATTTCCAATTCTTCTATGGAATAGACGCTGCTGTGTTGTTCGCTCTGGTTCAAGCCCATCAGGCGCAGGACCACGTTGCTGAGGCGGGTGACGAGCCAGATAATGGGTTTGAAGATGAAGACAAAGAATTCGAGGGGGCGAATGAATATTAGAGCAACCTGTTCAGCCCGCTGGCGGGCATAAATCTTGGGTACGATCTCACCTATGACGATTTCGAGAATGGTGACGATGACGAAGGCGATGGCTATGGAGACTGTACCTGACGCAATGTATTGCTGAACAGGCGTCATGACGGGATCCAGGAGCGGCTTAATGATCTCGCCGAGCACAGGTTCACCGAGAGCACCCATGCCAAGGGTGGCAATTGTAATGCCGATCTGTACGGCGGCGATATAGGTGTCGAGATGTTTGAGCGCGTACTGGACGCGGGCAGCACCGGCGTTTTTCTCGCTTACAAGCTGTTCAATGCGTGTGCGGCGCACGCTAACGATGGCGTATTCGCTCGCCACGAAGAAGCTCGCTATTAGAATCAGAAAGAGTAACGATGAAAGTCCAAGTAACATAAAGCGGAGTATAACCTCTTTGTAGTTCTATGCCGAGCATAGAATATGGTTGTTAGTTTCCCTATTATACCGTAAACGGGACGCCGGGTTAGCCGTGCTCACGAATGGAGGCAGAGGACACTTTTGGAGCGCGGGCCGTTGGTAGATGAGAGCGGGTAACGGGAGTATGTAGTTTCTTTCACAAGTTGACACATATGTGAGGCTCCTATATAATTAGTATTCGACTGCGAATGTGAGCAGACCGATGGCTACGTTCTGCCTGCTTACACTGAAAAATGGGTATTAAAGGCCCAAATATAGAGCGCAAAGAACCCAGAGGAGTACCACAATTGCGACAGTATAACCTGTTTGCCTGGCTCGCCGGTATCTTGATAGTAACGTTACTGGCCGGCTATCTTTCATTCTTCAACGGCACTCTGCCCATCATCAATAGAGATGTCACGCCCAGGCTTGGACTTGACCTCGTGGGTGGTCTCCAACTCGTGCTACTGGCTGAGCCGACCGGCAATCAGCCTGTTAGCCCCGCGGACCTCGAAGCGGCTCGCAACATTATCGAAGACAGGGCGAGCGGCACAGGCGCTTCTGAGCCTGTGGTGCAGACCGCAGAAGGCAACCGGATCCTGGTGGAGTTACCGGGCATCAAGAATCTTGATGATGCCCGTGCTGTAATTCAGCAGACAGCCTTCCTGGAGATCCTGGATGGCGGAACAACTCCGCCCACCGACGGCACCTTCGTATGCACAACGCTGGGCAATCCCAAGCCGGAACAAATACGAAGTACAACGGCTGCCACGGCAGTGCCGACAGTTGCGCCTTCGGGCGAGATTAGTGCTACGGGTACTGTAGTGGCGGCAACGGCCACCCCGGTGGGAAGCCCAGAGGCCAGCGCCAGCCCCACCTCTACCGATTTTCAGTGTCCCAAAGTGTGGACCACGATTATCAGAGGCGACGAGATTGACGGCAGCAAGGTGCAGGTCGTATTTGACCAGGTAGGGAACCCGCAGGTGGCCTTCTACCTCAAAGGCGATGGCCCCTCGAAGTTCGCCAATTTCACGGCTTCGCACATAGGGCAGTCGATGCCGATCGTGCTTGACAAGAAAGTGATTACCGCGCCGATCATACAGAGCGCCATTACGGGCGGCAACGGTGTGATCAACAACATCGCACTGAAGGACGCCCAGAACCTGGCTCTCCAGCTCAAGTATGGCGCTTTGCCGGTTAGCCTCTCGGTGCAGTCCGAGCGCAAGATTTCAGCCACGCTGGGGCAGGAAGCTATCGATAGAAGTATCATAGCGGGTATCGTGGGCCTGAGCCTGGTGATCCTGTTCATGATCGTTTACTATCGGTTGCCGGGTGTGCTCGCGAGTTTCGCTTTGGTTATTTATGCGGCTGTAGCATATTCGCTGTTCAAGCTGGTGCCTGTGACGCTGACCCTGGCGGGTATCGCGGGCTTTATCCTGTCAATCGGTATGGCGGTTGACGCCAACGTCCTTATATTCTCACGCCTTAAAGAAGAGCTGCGATCCGGCAAAACCCTGGGGGCGGCTGTGGAAGCTGGGTTCGACCACGCCTGGCCTTCCATTCGGGACTCTAACGTATCGACGCTTATCACTTGCGCCATACTGTTCTGGTTTGGCTCGACCTTTGGCGGAGCAAGTATCATCAAAGGTTTCGCCCTGACCCTGGCTATTGGCGTAATTGTGTCGCTGTTCACTGCTATCAGTGTCACACGTACGTTCCTGCGTGCGATGGTCAACACTCGCTTTGCGAAAAGCAAGTGGGCCTTCGACCTGGAAACCGCCAAACCATCTGAAGTGGCTACCGAGGCTAAGGGATAGGGAGAACCGGGGCTACGGCCTCGGCCCTTTCCTATACAGCGACTACACACTCTCGACCCTGAATAGAGGAAACAATGATTGACCTAGTTGGCAAGCGGATCTTATTCGTAGTACTCTCTCTCATAGTAATTGTACCGGGGCTGATCGCAATTCTGGCGGGCGGATTGAAGCCCGGGATCGACTTTACAGGCGGAAAGCGGTTGACCGTTATACCGCTCAATGCAGAGGCTTATGATAGCGCAAAATTCAGAACTGCCCTGGACTCAATAGGACAAAAGGAAGCCGTCATTAAGCTGGGATACATCGGCGAAGGCTCGAACATAACGCATACCGTTACGCTTGACCTGCCGGGGATCGCCAACCTGCCCGACGTGCAGCGTGAAGATGCTATATCGACGGTGGATCAGGCGCTCATCCAGAACAACCTGGTGCCAGGCAGCGAAATTACGGAGACGGTCAGCATCCAGCCAACCCCTGTAGCGGTTGGGTCGGGGACGCCTGTCGCGGAAGTAACGGCCACGAGCGCAGTCACAGCTACGGGTACAACGACCGGCACGCTGGCGAGTACAACGCCCACGGCGGTACCTGCTACCACGCAAGCCGTATCGCGCTGGCGTATTGACGAGGCAGCGGTTGTAGACGATATCACGGTCGGGCCGGTAGTAGGGCAAGAGTTGATAGGTCGAGCGTTCCTGGCAATTCTGGCTGCATCCGCCGCCATCCTGATCTACCTGACTATAGTATTCCGCAAGGTGCCAAATGCGTTCCGGTACGGAGCATGCGCGGTCATAGCGATCGTGCACGACGTGCTGGTGGTAGTGGGCATATTCGCGATCCTGGGACTGTTGTTCGGGGTGGAAATCGACTCGCTGTTCATAACGGCGATGATGACCATTATAGGTTTCTCTGTGCATGATACAATCGTGGTGTTCGACCGCGTGCGCGAGAACCTGGCCAAGCGCAAGTTTGAGCGCTTCGACGACCTGGTGAACTACTCTCTGGTGCAAACATTGGCGCGTTCAATCAACACATCTATCACGGTGGTGTTGACCCTGTTTGCGCTCTATATGTTCGGCGGTACGAGCATACACAACTTCGTACTGGCGCTGTTGATCGGTATAGTTTCTGGAACGTACTCCTCGATTTTCAACGCATCAATGCTGTTGGTAATCTGGGAGAACCGGGAATGGGGGCGTTTCTTCGGGGCCAAAAAGGCCGAGGTACCGGTGAGCGCCACCAGGTAGACTGCGCGGTAATTGCAGGTTCGCAACTGTACAAGTTAATCGCAGACGATTTCGCCTTCACGCAAAGGAGCGTAAAGGAGGAAGAATGCGAATGAGCGTCGAATTGATCAGCGATTGATCGGCGCGCTCGCATTCCGAATCCACAATCTGATATATGCAGCCCCTAAATCTTAAGGCGTGTGGAAAGTGCTATGATCCACACGCCTTGCCTACGTCCTGAGGGAGGAAAGGGCTGCAGTGTTGAGGTCACACGCAAATCTCACTAATTTCGAATGAGGAGAGGATAGCAAATGGATCAGAATACGGTGGTTACTATATTGACCGCGTTCGTGCCTATCGCGGGGCTGGTAGGGATCGGCTTTGCTGTGTACCTGATGCGCGACGTGTTGGGTAGAGACACCGGCACGCCGGAGATGCAGGAGATTGCGAGCACGATTGTTGAGGGTGCTTCTGCATTCCTGCGCCGACAGTACAGGACCATTGCCTTGCTGGCCGCGGTCAGTGCCGTGCTAATAGGTGTATTACTGACCCTTATACCGGCGAGTACGCAGGGGACCAGCATCAGCAGGGACAATTCCTGGCAGGTGGGCCTGCTGACCTCAATAGCCTTCTTACTCGGAGCCACCGCCTCGGGCATTTCGGGCTACATAGGTATGTACGTGGCGGTGCGTGCTAATTTGCGCACGGCTTCGGCGGCACGCCGCTCACTGGCCGAGGCCCTTACGGTGGCCTTGCGCGGTGGGGCTGTCTCGGGCTTCCTGGTGGTGTCTTTGTCGCTGCTGGGCGTGTTCACGATTTACTCTGTTTACTCGGCATTCGCGGGCCCGCAGGGCGCTTCGCAGGCCCCCTTCCTGATAGTTGGGTTCGGCTTCGGCGCATCGTTTGTAGCCTTGTTCGCTCAGCTTGGTGGTGGTATCTATACCAAAGCTGCTGACGTCGGGGCCGACCTGGTGGGTAAGGTCGAGGCGGGCATACCTGAGGACGACCCACGCAACCCGGCTGTCATAGCAGACCTGGTGGGCGACAATGTGGGCGACTGCGCGGGCCGTGGTGCCGACCTGTTCGAGTCGACGGCCGCCGAGATCATCGGGGCGATGATCCTGGGTGTGCTTTTGTATGAAGTTACGGGTGCGACTAATCAGGCGTGGATATTGTTCCCTCTGGTGGTGTGCGCTTTCGGACTGATCGCATCAATGATCGGCATCCTTTCTGCTCATGTGAGCGGGCATAGCGGATCGGAAGTTACCGACAAAGTTGGATTGGCCGCGCTGAATAGCGGCTACTATGTGACCTCGATTATATCGGCGATAGCGATCATGGGCCTGAGCTTCCTTATGCTGCCCGGGACCGCGAAGGGTGGGGCGACGCCCGGGCTATGGTATGGACTTGCGGGGCTTGTAGGCATCGCCACCTCTATAGGCTTCGTATTTATCACGCAGTACTACACGGCGGGCGCCTGGAGGCCTGTGAGAGAGATAGCGGAGGCATCGAAGACGGGTCCGGCCACGACGATAATCTCCGGCATCGCGGTGGGCTTCGAAACGACAGCGCTGCCGGCCATTTCGATTGCCATCGCGCTGGGCGCGTCGTACCTGCTGGGCCAGCAGGGTAACCCCGTGGGCCAGGACATGGTCAGTATAACGGTGCCGGGCGTGGCCAAGGCGTTCGAAGTCAGCACAAATGTGGCCTCAGGCATCTTCGGTACGGCCGTGGCGACGATGGGTATGCTCATGTCATGCGCATACGTGCTGGCGATGGACACATTCGGGCCGATCACTGACAACGCGGGCGGCATTACAGAGATGTCTCACCAGGCGGCTGAAGTGCGCAATGTGACGGACGGACTGGACGCGGTGGGCAACACCACGAAGGCGCTGACAAAGGGCTACGCTGTGGGTTCGGCGGCGCTGGCGGCCTTCCTGCTCTTCTCAGCTTTCCTTGACAAGGTGAGGCAGGTGAATCCGGACATCGCTCTTGTGAACGGGCAAGTGCCGATCAACCTGTCGCAGATCGACGTGTTTATCGGAGCGCTACTGGGCGCGATGCTTGTGTTCCTGTTCACTTCGCTGGCCATACGCGCTGTAGGGCGTGCCGCAGGCGAGATGATCAAGGAAGTGCGCGACCAGTTCCGCAAGGACCCTGGCATCATGGCGGGGACGAGCAGACCCAACTATGCCCGCGCCGTAGACATCTCGGCACAGGCGGCGTTACGCGAGATGATCCTGCCGGGCCTGCTGGCGGTGGGCACTCCTGTTCTGGTGGGGTTGATACTGCGCTGGCAGGCGGTCGGTGGCCTCTTGATGGTCGGCACGATCGTGGGCGTGCTCATGGCTAACGTGCTGAATAACGGCGGCGGCGCGTGGGACAACGCCAAGAAGTTCATCGAGTCGGGAGGCCTGAAGGAGAACGGCAAGGTGCTTGGCAAGGGCAGCGATGCTCACAAGGCTGCGGTAGTAGGCGATACCGTGGGCGATCCCTTCAAGGACACGGCAGGACCGTCGCTACACGTGTTGATCAAGCTGTTGGCGACGATCACGCTGGTGCTGGCGCCACTGTTTATCTAGAGCCTGTTACAAACTATAGATATTGAATCTTGAGCGAGTATGGCTCTGCAACGAACAGCAATGCCTTACTCGCTCAACGCTTCTAACCCGCTCTCGATCATATTGAATATGGAGTATGCCGGCTGGGGCAGGGGCCAGTGAACACGCACACGGCAAACGTACGAAGAGCAATGGCCTGGTCCGGCACACAGTGATACAATACGGACACCTTAGCGGGAGGAGGGCTCAGTGGGCGGAAGTAACTTGCGGTTTGATATGTTCGAGTGGCAAGTCGTGCCGTGGTCTGTTATGCTCGATGACGTTCGGCACCTGGAAGCCCTGGGCGTGGGCACGGTCTGGATAGGGGATTCGTACGTGCTGCCGCCGGCGTATGGGGATTTCGTCCTGGAGGCCTGGACGACCCTGGCAGCGTTGGCTGCCTGCACACAGCGAATCCGGCTGGGCACGATGGTCAGCAACGTACCGCTGCGCCATCCCGCCATGTTAGCCAAACAGGCGGCAACCGTGGACTGTATCTCCGGGGGGCGGCTCGATCTCGGTGTAGGTCCTGGGGACAACTTCAGCGGGGAAATAGCCTCGCTGGGCCTTCCCGCTCTGGCTCCCGGAGCCCGCGTTGACCGTCTCGGGGAGGCGGTGGAAGTTATCGACCGGCTGCTGCGCGGCCACGAGGTGACCTTCCACGGTGAGTACTACCATACGGACCGGACGGCACTTTCGCCTGCACCGCTGCAGAGGCCTCGTCCTCCCCTGGCCATTGCTGCACAGGGCAGGAGAGGGCTTCGCGTAGCAGCAGAGTACGCGGATATCTGGGTGACCATGCCTTCCGGAAAGACAGCAGAGGAGGCACAGCGGAGCGTCTGGGAGCGCAACCTCATCCTGGAGGAGCAGTGCGCTGCACTGGGCCGGGATCCAGGGACAATTGAGCGGGCATGTTTAGCCGGATGGAGCGGACCGGATAGGCCCTTTGCCTCTGCCGATTCTTTCCAGGACTTTGTCGGCCGGTATCGGGACGTGGGCATGCAGCGATTCATCTTTTCGTTGGGGAGCGCGGCGTTCCCCACGCCATACAAGGAATGGATTGACACGGGAGCCTGGGCGACCAGGGATTCACTTGAAGCGTTTGCTGCCCAGGCGATGTGGGGGATGCAGAGCAGCGGTTAGGACCCCGAGTTTCGTTACCTCATTGTGGACCGCCACCATACCCCTAGATCTTCGTCGCTGGTTGTAATCTGCAAATGGGCCCCAGTTGGGTGAGCGAATCACTTGCCTCTGACGGTAATGGGTCCGAGGAGTACGTAGTTGCTGCCATCGTTGGGAGCGGTGCCGCCATCTACGTGGAACGATGTGACGGCCTGACCGTCCTGCTGCAAGTAAAGGCCGACCCGCAGCATGTAGGTGCCGGGAGGCGTGGTGTCAGGCAGTGACAGGTTAGCGTCGTCCGTGACCACTGCCCCCAGCTTCCACTGGGAGGTTGGGTAAGTGCCGTTGCGGGGCTGGGTGTCTCGTTGGGCGGGCACGCCCCCAGTATTATTGAGAAGGTGAACGAATACAGCATAGTCCCTGTGAAGCTGCCTGTCGGGGAGCCAGTAGAGGGTCAAGGGTAACGCGCTTCCTACCGTGGCGGTCACAGGGTAGTCGGCCCCGACCAGTTGGACAGTGCCCCCATTCCCGTCATCTTCGTGGAACAAAGCGCCTATTGAGTGCGTGGCGTGTACGTCCTCCAGACTGCGCGGCGGTGTGTAGCCGGTGCTGTAGATGCGTACGGAGGGACCTTCACGATTGAGTTTGTTGCTATCGAACTCGGCCACCATGTTGGGTGCATTCCGGTCGAAGAAGTCGAGGTACGCCTGTCGCAGAGCGGGATCTTTGCCGGGATTGTCGTAGACGACATCTTTGTAAGCGCCGGTGCTCACCATCACGTATTCGAAGTGATTGGCTTTGTACCAGTCCATAGCGTGCTCGGTGACATGTTGGCCACCCTCGAAGATGTAGCGAGAGGACGAGAGCGCCGGGGTCCAGGGCTCCAGCCATATCTTTGTGCCAGGCTGAGTATTGGCATTCAGCCAATTGAGTGCCACGAAGCGCGTGTCTGCTTCACTCTGACGGTGGTCTCGCTTGACGGCACTCAGGAGGATTGGCAGCACCATAAGCCCTGCAAGGCCGGAAAGGGCCCACGTACTCGTTGCGCTTAGAAGCCAGCGACGGTCACGACCTGTAGCGGCAAAGCGGGAGCGGAGCACCTGAGCCAGGGCAACGAGGGGCAGCGCAGCCAGTATGGAGGTGAAGGGCAGGATCGGCAGCAGGTTGCGTGTGAAGTTTACCCTGTAATCGCTCATGGAGAGGTAGAATGCCATGGGGAACACCAGGAGAAGCACGTCGGCCTTGCGGTGGCGCACAAAGGCGAGAGCTATGCCGACCAGGGTAAGGAGCGTGGGGAGTGTGTCGGTGCTGAGGAAGGTGTTGACGTAGAAAAGCCAGTTCGCATCGCCCTCATGGCCTGTGTGCCCCGACTTATAGTGGCTGATTACGGAAGCTACATCGTTGAGGAAAGTGGGCAGATCGAGAATAGCGAAGGGAGTAGTAGCGAGGAAAGCGAGCACCATCATTGCCAGGCCGAGCCACAGCCTGCCATTCAGTAAGCCCCGCAGCCACCCGCCGGCCATATTGGAGGACACGAAGAGATGGGCAAGAAGGAATGGGAGGACCACCAGAGCGCTGTTATACTTGGTGCCAACCGCCAGTCCCAGGGCCAGTCCGGCCAGCACATAGTAGCCGGTGGGAGCCAGATGTGCCGTTGCTCGGGGGGCGTCGTCAGGTTTGGGAGGGAGGAGGCGCACTATCGCCAGCAATGCGAGCGCGGTGAAGAAAGTAGCGGGTACGTCGGTGGTGATTAGCTGCGAGAAGACCATGTGGAGGCTGTTGATTGCCATGAATACAGCCGCGATCCCGCCGACAGCCGGGCTGTAAAGTCGCTTCCCTATTGCGTAGACGATGGGGACGGTGAGGGTGCCCAGCACGGCAGTGAGCAAGCGCCCCCACAGGTAGAAGTCGGTGGGCACGACACCGGTCAGGTTCTGCGCCTGGCCGCCGGATACGAGGCTCAGGAACCGGACCGCGTAGACGATGGCTTGCATGTAGGTGTAGAGATTGGGGTAAACGAAATAGTGAGGGTTGTAGTCGCCCGTTTGCAGGATGCCAAGGGCGCGATCGGCAACGGCGGGCTCGTCGGGATAGTTGATGTAAGGAAGGTTGTCGCTGATGCCGTAGACCCTGATGGCGAAGGCTGCGAGGGTCAATCCGGAGGCGCTCAGTATCTCCCCATGGGTGGCAATCCAGGCGAGAAGGCGGCGGGCGGTCCAACCGGCGGAGCGCGCCTCAGCGATGACGACGAGAGCAATGCCCAGCACAAGAACAACGGCCAGGCTTTTCCAGCCTCCCAGGACGGGAGGATTGCCCATGGCGGCATCGAGGCTGGAGCGCGTCAGCAATACGAGATAAAGCGCAAGAAGGAGGCCACCTATGAGCATGCCGGCAAGCCGCGCCGACAGGGCAGGCCGCACGCGGGGCTTGCCCTCCATTGGATGCGGAGGATCGGGTTCAGAGTCTTTTATCGGGTCGTTAGAGCCCGGAGCTGTTTGCATGATAGGAGGCACTCATAGTTAGGTTGCACAGGTAACTGAGCTAAGAGTATAGGCGAACACATCATATCATGCAAAGAGTTTTGAAGAATCAGGACACAAATCGCAAAGGGCGTGACCGGAAAGTTCGGCTATTTGGGCGTAGGCTTCTTCAGGATCTGTTCGATGAATTTGCGAGCGTCTTTTTCGCGGTCTGATTCGTCGATGTCAACGCGTATCGGCTTGCCTTCTCTGGCGGGAAGGATGGTCACCCACACCAGGCCATCGCCGAAGAAAGCGATCTGGTTGCCCTGGGCGGCGCTGACCTTCATGCCGAGGCCGCCGTCTGCTTCACCGAAGAAGCTTTTGGTGGCGTCAAGTATCTCTTCGCGTTTGAGGTGTGTCTCTATCTCGTAGCGCAACTGTGTGTCCTTCCTGATGGGCTAACCTATGTGGCGAGGAGCTATTCCCTGCTCCAAAGCCCGCTTTTACCGCCTTCCTTCTTCTCGAGCCGGATATCGCCTATGACAGCTCCGCGCTCCACGGCCTTGAGCATGTCGTAGATCGTCAGGGCTGCTACGGCGGTGGCGGTGAGGGCTTCCATCTCTACGCCTGTGGGGCCCGTGGTCTTAGCAGTGGAGGTGATCTTTATGCCGGCGGGGGAGAAGGCGAAATCTACCTTGACCGAGGTAAGGGCGATGGGGTGGCAGAGGGGGATCAGGTCGGAGGTTTTCTTGGCAGCCATGATGCCTGCTACACGCGCTACAGCGAGGATGTCGCCCTTGGAGGCTCGGCCTTCGCGGACAAGGTCGAGAGTGGAGGCGCTGAGGGTGATTTCGCCCGTGGCAACGGCTATGCGCTCAGTGTCGGGCTTGGCGCCCACGTCTACCATGCGGGCGTTGCCCTGTTCGTCCAGGTGGGATAGTTGGGATTGGGATTCGGTGGGTTCGGTCATGGTCGTGATAAGTGATAAAAGTGGTTAGTAGGCGTTTTTGCCGCGGAACATGGCTACTATGGTGCGCACGATAATTGTGAGGTCGAACAGGACGGACCAGTGCTCGACGTAATAAAGGTCGAGGGCAGTGCGCACCTCGATGGAGCTATCGCCGCGAAAGCCGTTGACCTGCGCCCAGCCTGTGATGCCTGCTTTCTCCCTGTGCCGCTCGATATAATCTTTGATCTTGCCAGCGAACTCTCGGACATATTCAGGCTGTTCTGGGCGGGGGCCGACAACGCTCATTTCGCCTATCAGCACGTTGAAGAACTGGGGCAGCTCGTCGAGCGAGAAGCGGCGGATAAAGGAGCCGACTTTTGTGCGGCGAGGGTCGTTGGCTGTGGTCCAGCCCAGGGGATCGGCGTCGGTGTGCATTGAGCGGAACTTGACGAGTTGGAAGGGTCGATTGTCAAGACCCACGCGCTCCTGGATGAAGAATACAGGACCGGGGCTATCAAGCTTTACCGCGATTGCGACGACGAGCATAATGGGCGAGGTGACGATGAGCACGATAGCGCTGAAAAGTATGTCGAAGAGGCGTTTGATGCGGCGGTTCCAGCCGCGCAGGGCCACATCTTTCACGCTGAGTAGCGGGAGACCGCTCAACTCGCCGACGCTCACCCCGTTCTGCGTCATGAGTTGGAAGGCATCGGGGTAGATTTTGATTGACACGCTTTCGTCTTTTATCATGCTCATTAAACGGCGGAAGTCGGTGTCGGACGCGCCTTGCAGGGCCACGATCACTTCTTCGATATTTTCGCGATGTACGATGTTGGCGAGGTCGGTCAGATTGCCGAGTACGGGCATTTTGCCGATGGATGTGGGCGCTTTCTTGCTGGGGGCTGCTTCGTCCACCATGCCCAGCACCTGGTAGCCCAGGGTGCGGTGGCGCTCCAATCGTATGGCGACTGTGTAGGCCGTTGGCCCGGTGCCGATTACCAGGACACGCGCGCGATCTATGCCGCGCTTGCGTAGCTCGCCAACGAGGATGCTGTAGAGGACGTGGCTGACGGCGACGAAGATGATCACCAGGAACCAGCCCATGAGCAGTATCTGCCGCGAGTATACGAACTTGTCGCCCAGGATGAGCGAGTTGGCGGCGAGTGCCAGCACGGTGCCCATGGAGGTTGCGGCTGCTATCTTGTAGAATTCGTCGACACGAGACGCGCCACGCTTTAGCCTGTAGAGCTTACTGAAATAATACGTGACGAGCATAGTGACGAGGGTGAGCACCAGCATAGTGGTATAGGTGTCGCGGTCAGGCTCGGTGAATTTTGTGCGTATGTCGGACTCGAAGCGAAGCCAGTAGGCGAGACCGAACGCTCCTCCAATAGCCACAGCATCAAGCAACATCTCAACCAGCACGAGCACGATGGGCGCGAACTTGATCGGGGCATGAGGGGTCGGGGTGAGCTCAGGGAGCGCAGCATGGGGTATGTGGACGGCAGGGGTAGAGAGGGCTACGTCAGCGGATTGCAGGTCCTGTGCTGCCTGTTGTGCCTGTGGTGTCGTGTGCCCGTTCTTAGTCACAGGCCCGGCAGTCGGCGCGCCAACGGAGGCAACGGGGTTTGGCTCCCGCACCTCGCCTTGCGCACCTTTTTGTCGTCCAACGGCATCCTGCCGGTTACTCAATGTTCTGCTCCGTCTTGATCCTGGCTTAAGTTAGCTGCGCGTTCCGATAATGCCGCTCAGGTTACCCTCTTGCTCTCTGTGGAGCGTAGGGCGTTCTGGGTAAGGGCAACAGTGCCTCTGAGGGTAATGCCGAGGTTTACGGCCAGGTTTACCAGACTATTATACTGCCCTGCGTAATGTTTCCGGTAGAAAATGCGCATCGCGCGATAGAATTCGCGGATTGAGCGGTCGCTTTGCTTGCGGCTGCTCGCGCCCTTGTGATGGAAGACTTCTATTGCGGGGTAGTAGAAGACATGCCAGCCCCGGGCCTTTATGCGAAAAGCCAGATCGAGGTCTTCGCCGTACATGAAGAATCGTTCATCGAACAAGCCTGCCTGTGCAAGCGCTGTGCCACGCACGAGCATATAGGCGCCCATCACCGAGTCGACCTCGACTGTCTGGTCGTCGCTGAGGTAGGTGAGGTTGTAGCGGGCGGCGAGTTTGCTGCGGGGGAAGACCTTGCTGAGGCCTGTCAGTTTGAAGAGGCTGGAGAGGGGCGTGGGGAAGGAGCGGCGACAGGCGAGGTCGAGTGAGCCGTCGAGTTTGACGACCTTCGGACCGACGACGCCGGCCTTGGGGTTCTGCTCAAGGAAGTCCACGGTGAGTTGAAAGGCTTCGGGGGGGAGGACAGTATCCGGGTTCAGGAAGAGAATGTAGTCGCAGGGGAAGGAATAGGGCGAGTCGGTGTGGAGGGAGATTTCGCGGGCGGATTGGACGCCACCGGGCGCGCCGCTCAGGTGGAGTGTATCGCCTTGTGTGCCATGTTCGGGCAGGGCGGGTTGGGATGCGAGCCAGCGTAGAGCGACGTTATTCGCGTAACCGAAACCGCCGTTGCGATCGGTCTCGATCAGGGTTGCCTGCGGGAAGCGAGTTGCGACCATGCCTGCGCTGCCATCTGACGACCTGTTGTCCACCACGAGCACATGGTAGTTGTTCGTGGTCTTGCTCGCGTAGACGGAGTGGAGGCAGGTTGCAAGCAAGTCTCGCGTATTATAGTTCACTATAACAATCGCTAAAGTTGGCATAGCTGTATTATAGCAGAGTCCGCAATGGCCAATGGTTGACGACGGACGACGGACGATGGACGATGGACGGCCGGTGATATGGAACGCCAGGATCGCCAAGGTGAGAAAAGAATAGATTAGATGGGGCTAAGAAGAATAAGGTCAAAAGCAATAAGCACCCTAGTGATTTTGGCGGTTTGTGTTGCTCCTCGTCTGTCTGGCGGAGGGTTCGGCGGATGCTATATAATAGATAGGCCAGCTACTGCTTGCGGGCGGTTGAGCCGGATGACGTTGGGTTTAGTAAGGAGCTTTCGGGTGACGAGAATCTCTCTCTAATAGGCGGAGTATTTGTTTGTAAGAGACTTGCTCGTGCGTGCAAGATTTGTGGTTGCACGGCGAGAAGGTCTGTATAGAGAGAGATTTACATGCTTCAAATACAGAACTTGCAAAAGAGCTACGGCACAGCGACCGTGCTCGACGGTATTAATTTCGTTGTCAACGATGGGGAGCACGTAGGGCTGATTGGCCCTAACGGCGCCGGCAAAACCACCCTGTTACGCATAATCACAGAGCGCGAGGAGCCTGACACGGGCACAGTCGTGTTGCAGCCGCGCGAGCTGCGCGTGGGCTACCTGGCGCAGGCATTCGAGCAGGCTGCGGGCATGACTGTGGGGGGGGCGCTGGCGCTGGCCCAACGTGAACTCGTGGAAGCTGAACAGGCTGTGCAGCGCGCCGCTGAAGCGCTTTCCACAGGGGAGGACATGGATGAGGCGATGCGCGCATACGAAGAGGCCATGGCGCGATACGAGGCGCTCGGCGGCTGGGAGCGCGGGCACCATGTGGAAGCAGTGCTGGAAGGATTGGGGTTGAGCGACATATCCGTTCAAACACCAATAGAGATATTGAGCGGCGGGCAAAAGACGCGGCTGGGGTTGGCGCTGCTGTTGTTGCAGGAGCCGGGGCTGCTGCTGCTGGACGAGCCCACGAACCATCTCGACGTGGCGGCGTTGGAGTGGCTTGAGGGGTTTGTGCAGAGTTACAAGGGGAGTGTGGTGGTGGTATCGCATGACCGCGAGTTTCTGGATCGGACAGTGACAAGGGTGTTGTACCTTGACCCTGAGACTGGGACGGTAAAGAGCTACACGGGCAACTACAGCGACTTTGAGGCCGAGCGCGTTCGGGAATATGAGGCGCACGTCGAAACCTGGAAGCGCCAACGGGAATACGTGGAGCACACGCGGCAGGACATACAATCGAAGAAGAGCAGCGCGCTCTCCCTTGAACGCTCGACCTCGCCGCGGCAGCCGGGGCTGCGGGTACTAGCGCGCAAGAAGGCGGCGCTTGCGAAGTCGCGGGAGCGTAAGCTGGAGAGGTATATGGAGTCGGACGAGAGGGTGGAGAAGCCGAAGTCGCAGTGGCTACTCAAACTCGATTTTGGGCCGATCCCGGCGGGCGGGCGCTCGGTGCTGCGCGTGGAGGACGTGGCATTTGCATACCCGGATTCCGGTGGCGAGGGTACGCCGAGTTCGCAGCCGATGTTGCTGGAAGGGGTGTCGTTTGATGTGCAGTATCAGGATCGAGTGGCACTTGTTGGGCCCAATGGCGAAGGCAAGACGACGCTCCTGCGCCTGATCGAGGGGGTGCTGCAACCGCTGTCGGGGAAGATCAAACTGGGAGCGGGGGTGAGAATGGGCGTGCTTTCGCAGGAGGGTGAGACACTGTACCTGGACAAGACTGTGCTGGAGACGGCGCTGGCCGAGCGGTCGATGAACGAGTCGGAGATAAGGGCCTTTCTGCATATGTTCCTGTTCGAAGGGGATGATGTGTTTCGAAAGGTGGGAGAATGTTCTCAGGGTGAGAGAACGCGGCTGCAACTGGCACTGCTGGTGCTGAGAGGGTGTAATTTACTGCTCCTGGACGAGCCGCTGAACCACCTGGATATAGATGGGCGCCGCCACTTCGAGGAGGCATTGGACAAGTACGAAGGCACAGTAATCGCCGTGGCCCACGACAGGGCATTCCTGCGACGCTATCCTGAGAGGGTGATTGAGGTGCGGAACGGGGGAGTGCGAGTGTTCGAGGGCGGATACTTGGAGTACGAGGCGCATGCAAGCGTGCAAAACAGGGGTTGAGATGGCGGCATTGAGCGATGGTGTATGTGCGGTCGCGACGGGAGAGGTTCCAGTTGTTATCTCTTGTTCTAGTAGACGTCCGGTGCTACAATAGCGCTACCTAAGCGAAGTGTTGAGTGTAAGTGCCTCGTTGCACGTGGGCACGGGGTTAGAATAAGCGCCAGTGTTACAGTATGAATCACGATTTGCCGGTTGAGCCTCGCGTGGATAGACCCCTGGTTTCGCCGGTGACTATCGGACGGGGGTCCTATCTCGATGCTCTACAGTTGGCGCTGACTGAGGCGGTGGGAGGGCGCGGCGGAGCGATTCTCGTATCGGGCGAGGCGGGTGTAGGCAAGTCGCGCTTGCTAGGCGAGGCTGAAGTGCGGGCGACGCGCATGGGCATGATGATTGTGCGCGGCAATTGCTGGGAGAACGACAGGGCTCTGCCCTATGCACCGATGCTCGATTTGCTTCGCTCTCTCCTCATTTCGCAGTCGTTCGGTGACCGGGAAACGCACTGGCAGCCCTATGCGCCAGAATTGATAAAACTGCTGCCCGACCTGGCGAGCTTCTTTCCAGGCTTGACGCCTACCCCACAACTCGAGCCTGAGCAGGAGAAGCGGCGTCTGTTCGATGCAATTTGCGGTCTGCTGTCGGTCCTCGCGGCGGCTCAGCCTCTCATGGTGGCCATCGAGGATGTCCACTGGGCGGACGACGTTAGCCTCGAGTTCTTATTGTATGCAGCACGGCAGGCGCAGAAGAAGGGCACCTTTTTCGTTATCACGTACAGGGAAGGCGAGGATATAACGAGATTGTCGCGATGGCTGACGGCCCTGGATAGAGAGCGACTAGCGATTGAGATGCGCCTGGGCCGGCTGACCAGGGAACAGGTGAACTTGATGTTGCAGGCCATCTTTGAGCTGGGAAGGCCTGTGCATGGACTGTTCCTTGATGCGATCTATCTGCTGACCGAGGGCAACGCTTTCTTCATTGAAGAAGTACTAAAGTCGCTCGTGCAGTCGGGCGGTATTTATCTCCAGGGAGGGGTGTGGGAGCGCAAACCGGTCGAGGAACTTAGCATACCCCGCAGCGTACAGGATGCCGTGGCGAGGCGCGTGGAGAGATTGGGCGAGGAGGCGCGGCAAACGTTGGTGTTGGCAGCGGTGATAGGTCGCAGGTTCGACTTCCCGCTGTTGCAGGCCTTGACGGGCAGGGATGAGAGCCTGTTGCTGGGCGACATAAAGGCACTGATCGCGGCTCAACTTGTGATAGAGGTGTCAGAAGACCTTTTTTCGTTCCGTCATGCACTGACTCAACGAGCGATTTACAGCGGCTTGCTGGCCAGGGAGCGCAAAGGTATACACAACGAAATAGCACGTAAAATCGAGGCCGTCTACGGAACCTCATTGGAAGCACACGTGGGGGACCTTGCGTATCACAGCTACGAAGCGGGGCAATGGGCCGAAGCGTTTGACTATTCGAAACGCGCAGGGGAAAGTGCCCAGCTGCTATATGCGCCCAGGGCGGCTATTGAGCACTATTCGCGGGCGCTCGACGCGGTTGCAAAGATGCACGCTGAGATGCCTTTTGAGTTGTATTTGATGCGTGGCTCCCAGTACGAGATACTGGGGGACTTTGAAAACGCAAAAGAGGACTACGAGCAGGCGTTGCGCATTGCACGCGAGGGGGAGGACAAGAAAGGGGAGTGGCGCGCGCTGATGGAACTGGGCAAGCTGTGGGCGGGGCGCGATTACAGTGAGTCGGGGGGCCATTTCCGAGAAGCATTGGCGCTGGCGCGTGTTCTGGACGAGCCTGCGCTGGTGGCGCACAGCCTGAACCGGGTGGGTAACTGGTCGTTGAATGTGGAACAGTTTGACGAGCTAGAGGGCAGGCACGAGGAGGCACTGGAGATATTCAGGCAGCTAAACAATAAGCAAGGCGAGAGAGAGACGCTGGACCTGTTGGGGATGAGCTCGCTGGTGCGGGGAGACATGTATGCATCGGCCAGCTATTACAGGCGGGCCTTGACGTTACTCATGGAGGCGGGTGACAAGCAAGGAATGGCATCGGTGCTGGCAACCTTGCCGTTGGCGATTGTGTATACATATCAAACAGATAGCATAGTCGTCGCTCCTGAAGAACAGCATGAGGAGTGGACCCTGGGCGTACAGGCGCGGGAAGTGGCCCGTGAGATAGGGCTGCGCTCAGGCGAGGCGTTCGCGCTGGCAATGTTGGCGCTCACTTATGGAATGAGAGGTGATTACGATGACGCACTGGCGAGCGCCCGCACTGCGCTGCAGATTGCCGAGGAGATTGACCACAGTCAGTGGACGTGTGCTTCGCTCGTTCAGGTGGGGTCAATACTATGCGACATACTGGCATATGAGCAGTCGCGCCCGACTCTTGAGCGCGCCGTGCAGTTGGCGAGGGAAACGGGCTCACAGCACTGGCTGCGGCTCGCCGGGGGAGCACTGGCGGAATGTGCTATCGCGCAGGGCGATTTCCAATACGCGGAGGAAGTGCTCGATTCTGTCTTGAGCGGTGAGTCTCCTTTGCAGACGATGGGACAGAGGCGGATTGGTCTTGTTCGGGTGCTGTTGGCGCTGACCGAGGGCAAGACGGAGGACGCACTTGCTGGGATCGAGCGTCTATTTGCCTCGGCGCATGGGCTACAGGACGAAAGAGACCCGTGGGCGGCGATACCACGCGTAGCCATGTTGCGCGGCGAGGCACTTACGATGAACGGTATGTATGAACAAGCTGAGGAGGCACTGGCTGCGGCACAGCGCGGAGCAGAGCAGTTGCAGGCGCGCTCGCTGCTGTGGAAGATAGCTCTGCGTAAGGGCAAGCTCTATACGGCTATGGGGAGGCCGGCCGACGCAAGTAGCGCATACGCCGAGGGGAGAAGATTGCTGGAGGAGTTGTCGGTGTCGATTCCCGATGAGGAGCTGCGAGTAGGGTTCCTCGAACGGGCCGGGGCCATGTTCCCTGAGACGGAAGCCGCTGCAAAGCGAGACAAAGGCGCGAGAGCGGCGCGTCCGGGCGGTTTGACTGCGCGGGAGTTGGAGGTGGTGAAGCTGGTCGCGGTGGGCATGACGAACCGAGAGATAGCAGAGCAATTGGTGCTGGGCGAGCGCACCGTCGAGACGCACGTGGGCAACGCACTGTCCAAGCTCGGTTTTACTTCGCGGTCGCAGTTGGCGGCGTGGCTGGTGGGCGAGGCAGGTACGTAGGGTGGCGCGGGCGGTACGCACGTCGGTTATATATGGCGTGTAGCGCTATTTCTCCGTACTGCATATGGCTTTTGTTCCGTATTTTCCACGATATTGTTCCGGGGTTCAGAGGGTAAAGTAAGTTCAACGGTTGCGCAATCGTGAGAGACTTACACCGAACAGGCCGGAACAACGGCCCACAAATTGGAGGTACGGAAATGGGTATCGCACTGGAAGAAAGAAAGGTTGACAGCGACAAGCTAAACGCAGTGATCGGCAGAGTCGTGACCGACTTCGGAGCCACTATTAGCACAGGGTTGGCGGTGATAGGGGACAAGCTGGGGTTGTACAAGGCCATGGCTGACGGCGAGCCGGTTACGCCGGCAGAATTGGCCAAGAGGACAGGACCAGACGTGCGCTATATAGCGCCCTGGCTTGTAAACCAGACAGCGGGGGGCTATGTTGAATATGATTCACTGAGCAAGACTTTTACTCTACCACTTGAAAGCGCCGTGGCGCTGGCCAACGAGGGTAACAACCCCTACTTTGTGGTCGGCGGGTTCGAGCTCTTCCTGTCGGCACTGAGCGCCCAGCCTCGCATAATGGAAGCCTTTCGAACGGGAGCGGGCATGACGTGGGGCGAGCATACTCATGGGCTGTTCGAGGGAACCGAGCGCTTCTTCAAGCCGGGTTACCTGGGCAACCTGGTTGCAGGCTGGCTGCCTGCGCTGGAGGACGTGGTGCCCAAGCTTCAGGCGGGGGCCAAAGTGGCTGATGTGGGCTGCGGACTCGGCGCGTCGACCATCATCATGGCGCAGGCGTTTCCGAACTCGCGCTTCTGGGGCTTCGACAACCATGCACCGTCTATTGAGGATGCCCGCAAAGAAGCAGCCGCAGCAGGCGTGTCCGACCGCGTGACGTTCGAGGTGGCTGGTGCCACCAACTTCCCAGGGCAAGGCTACGACCTGGTGGCGTACTTCGACTGCCTGCACGACATGGGCGATCCTGTGGGAGCTATCAGACACACAACGCAGGCGCTGGCCCAGGACGGCACTGTATTGATTGTGGAGCCGATGGCAGCGGAGACGGTCGAAGGCAACCTCAACCCGGTTGGACGTATATTCTCGGCGGCTTCGGTACTGATATGCTCGCCCAACGCGATAGCGACCGGCGACACGGTGCTGGGCACGATTGCCACGGAGCAGGCACTGGGCGACGTTGTACGGCAGGGTGGGCTTTCTCACTTTCGCCGGGCCACGGAGACTCCGTTCAACAGGATATTCGAAGCCAGGAAGTAAGGAGTCGTAAGTCGTAAGTCGCAGATCGTAAGTCGTCGGCATCCTATGATTTACGATCTGTGACTTACGATCTAGTACTCACCACAGGAGGCATGAGCGTGGACGAACAGTTGAGATTGATGTGCGTGTTGGCACATCCTGACGACGAATCGCTGGGGGTTGGGGCGACGCTGGCGCGGTATAGCGCCGAGGGCGTGGAGATCCACCTGGTGACGGCCACGCGAGGTGAGCGTGGCTGGTTCGGCGCTCCGGAGGAGAACCCTGGGCTTGAGAAACTGGGGAGAATACGAGAAGCGGAACTGAGGGCCGCGGCGCAGGTGCTAGGGTTGCAAAGTATCTCTTTCCTTGACTATATTGATGGCGATCTAGATCAGGCCGGTGCGGGAGAAGCTGCCGGAAGGATAGCACACCATGTGCGACGCGTAAAGCCGCACGTGGTGATTACGTTTGGGCCCGACGGGGCGTATGGGCACCCTGACCACATAGCGATTTCGCAATTCACGCAGGGAGGGATTGTGCAGGCGGCGTCGGCTCGGTACGATGATCCGGAGGGCCTGCCGCCGCACGAGGCACTGAAGTTTTACTACATGGCGGGGACTGCGCCTGAGCTCAGCATGTACGAGGAGATTTTCGGTGAGTTGGTTATGCAGGTAGATGGGGTGGAGAGGCGCGTGGCTCCGTGGAGTGAGTGGGCGGTTTCAACGCGTATTCAGACGGAAGCCTACTGGGAGATAACGCGGGATGCAATTGCATGTCACCGTACGCAATTGCCGGAGTATGGCAGGTTGTTGGATTTGCCTGAAGCAAACCTACGCAAGCTGTGGCATGACCAGGCTTACTACAGGGTTTACAGTCTTGTGAATGGTGGGCGAGTGATAGAGAGCGATCTGTTCGAGGGCATAAGAGTCGGCGCGGAAATTACGGGATAGAGGAGGGTCAACAGATATGGCCGGTACAGTCAAGAAAGGGGCGCGAGACGCTGCAATTGATATGGCCCCGGACGAATTCAGGGCATTGGGGCATAAGCTGGTGGACAGGATATCCGATTTCATGGCGACGATGCCGGCAGGAAAGGTCACGCCGGGCGAAACTCCGGCACAGGTGCGCGCAGCGCTGGGGTCAACAAAGGGATTGCCCGAGCAGGGAAGCGACGCGGGCGGGCTGCTGGACGAAGCGAGCCAGTTCCTGTTCGACCACTCGCTGTTTATTGGGCACCCGAGGTTTATGGGCTTTATCACGTCGTCGCCTGCGCCTATCGGGGCGTTGGCCGATCTGCTGGCTGCTTCGGTGAACCCCAACCTGGGCGGGTGGGTGTTGTCGCCCGCAGCCACCGAGATCGAGGCACAGACAGTGCGCTGGATCGCGGAGCTGCTTGGATACCCCACAGATTGTGGCGGCTTGCTGGTGAGCGGAGGCAACATGGCCAACTTCACCGGCTTTCTGGCGGCGAGGCGGGCAAAAGCCACCTGGAACGTGCGCGCGGATGGCGCTACTTCGCCGGATGGCCGTAAGTTGCTCGTCTACACGTCCGCAGAAACGCATACCTGGGTGCAGAAGGCGGCGGATTTGTTCGGGTTGGGGACAGGTGCAATCAGGTGGATCGCGACCGACAACAGGCAGCGCATGGACGTGGGAGCCCTCAGGAAGGCCATCAACGAGGACTTGAAGAAGGGAGATTTGCCGTTTCTGGTCGTGGGCACAGCGGGGTCGGTCAGCACTGGCGCGGTCGACCCACTGCCAGAGCTGTCGGCTGTGTGCAAAGAGTACGGGCTGTGGTTCCATGTAGATGGGGCCTACGGCGGCTTCGCTGCGGCGCTGCCTGAGGAACTGGGGTGCCCGCCCGACCTGAAGGGGTTGAGCCTGGCCGACTCGGTGGCGATTGACCCACACAAGTGGCTGTACGCGCCGCTGGAAGCGGGGTGTGTGCTGGTGCGGGACCGCGAGATGCTGCACGACACATTCAGCTTCCACCCGCCTTATTATTACATGCAGGAGCACGAGGAGGAGCCCGAGTTGAATTACCACGAGTACGGGCCTCAGAACTCGCGCGGATTTCGGGCGCTGAAGGTGTGGCTGACATTGAGACAGGTCGGGAGGGAAGGTTACGTGCGCCTTATGGCCGACGACATCGCGCTCACACGGCAGATGTTCGCGCTTGTGTCGCAGGAGGCCGAATTGGAGGCTGTTACCGGTGATCTGAGCATCGCGACGTTCCGTTACGTGCCCTCCGACCTTGAGCGCGGGACCGTGGAAACGGAAGAGTACTTGAATAAGCTAAACGCCGCGTTGGTGGAGAGGATACACGCGAGCGGCGAGCTATTCATTACTAACGCGATCATCGATGGCAAGTTCCTTTTACGAGCCTGTATAGTCAACTTCCGCACGTCCATTGAAGATGTGCGCACAGTGCCGGGCATCGTGCTGCGACTGGGGAGGGAGGTTGATCGGGAGTTGCGTGGTAGAGTGGCTGCCAAATAGTGCCATACTTAGCGGAGCTATAGAACGATAGGTAAGTGGGGAGGATACAGTTGCCGAGAACGCAGACGGATAACAATATACGCCTCTGGCTGGAGCACGTGGTGGCCGAGAACAAGCGTGACCTCGATAGATTGGTCGAGACGCTGTCGGAGGATGCGGTCTATACGGTCATGCCGCTGAAGAAAGAGTGGCGCGGCAAGGCCGAGATACGCGAGTTCTACACGATGCTCTGGACAGCCCTGCCCGACGTGAAGCTGGATTTGATGTCGCGGGTGGCCGACGAGCACTATGTGGTCGAAGAGTCGCACGTACACGGCACGCACACAGGTCCTTTGTTCGGGATACCGCCCAGCGGCAATTACATCGAGTTCGACCTGGTGATTTATTTCCCGTTCAAGGATGGGAAGATCATGGGCGAGAGGCTTTACCTGGATGTGAACAGCATCACCCGGCAGGCCGGGCGACCAGGTTAAAGTAAAGGCTGGGATACTCTGGAGGAAAGAGTATCCCAGCCTTTGTCGTAAGAGCAATAATGCTTAGGCCGCAGGGCGTTCGGTATTCATTTGCGTCACTCTTGAGCCATGAGATGATACTGATGAGGCAGCGGCCTTCTTCTGCGATTGCTGACGGCTTATCAGAATGCGGAAGGCGGTTAGGCCGGCCAGGGATAGGGCAGTGAACCAGTAAAGGGCTGAGGTCCATACGCTGCCGCTGTCGGTGCCACTGAACAGACCGTGCACAAGGCTTAGTGCGAAGAAGGCGTAGCTTAGCCCGTGGAGCGTTCTCCAACCGCGTGTGCCGATGCGCTTGCGGAGATAGAAGCTGAGTGTGACGGGGATAAGCAAGTAGAATGCTATTTGGCCGACGCCTACCCAGATTTGTTCGTACCCTGTGCTTGCGAACGGTACGAGTAGTTGGAAGGGTTTGTAGCCGATGTAGTTGTCGCCCAACAAGATTAGCACGTGGAATATCGCGAACGCCCAGCCCAGCAGGCTCGTGTACTGGTGTAGCTCGAACGAGGTGGGGGCACCAGGCCAGATTCGCGAGAGCTTGTTGGTGATGCTTACGCCGAGCGCCATCGAGGTCCAGAGCAGGACGAAGGCCACCATGGCACTGGCGCGAGAGAGATACCAGTATGCAGTGCTCGCGCCGAACAGGGTTGGACCAATGGATGCTATTAATAGTGCTATGCCAATGCCTATGACCACGAGGGTCAGGGGCATGATCTCTTTGGGCAGAATGGCTGACGGGCTGAACTGACTATTCTGCTTCAATTTCATGCGGGGTAGTTCCATCGTTCTCATACCGGGCTCCTTTCGATTACGGTGCTGATTATTATCGAGACGATTTTGTTGTTGTTACGGCTTTTGAGGAGGTAGTTGTAACGACCTTCACGGTTGCGGTCGCGGCAGGCACAGTCGTGCTTGTGGCGGTGTTGGTAGCGGCGGTGTTGGGCGTTTCCGTGGCCGGAATGGTTGTGGCTGTGCCGGTGAATTGAACTGAAGTTGGGCTGGAAATGATTACTGTGGCTGTGGAGGTAGCAGTTGCCTGCGCTGTGGGAGTAACCAGTGGGATGCCGGTTGCCGGGATGGTTCCGGACGGTATGGGAGTTGAAGCCACAAGAGCGGGTAGGTTGTCTTGAAGTGCGGAACTCTGGGCGGCGACCGAGGCGTCGTGCTGAGCGAATAAGCCCCAGCCTCCGAGGGTTGTTGCCACAGAAAGCGCGGCGATCGTGGCTTTTACTTTGGTTGTTATTTTGTTCCGATTCTTGACCTGTTTGGGCTTTGACGAGGCGTGGATCGGCTGCTTGCCTTGTTCGTTGGTCATGTTATTTGCCTCCTGTTACTCTTTTCGTGGTGAGTATGTTTTCGTATAAGACAAGTTTAGCGGGGCAAAATTGGAGTAAGACGAGGATAAAGTTAGAGAACAATTAGAATAGAAGGGGGCGTTTGCCCTGCGACTCCGCGGGCTGGTGTGAGAGCTAACGGGCGATGGCGCGCGGGAGGAAGGCTGCACGATGTTGGGGTTAAGCGAAAGCCGCCTGGCTGCTGATGCTGCCAGACGGTTCAAATAGGGATCAGGTTCAGGAAGTCGAGAAGGTGCTTACTGGGGGTTCCAGCGGCTGTCTACGCGGCCGTAAAAGACCTGGGTTATGTACTCGAAGGCGACCTGCCCGTTTACTTTGTACTTGTCGAAGATCTCCTGCAGCCTGGCCATCATCGGTTCGTACTGAGGATTTCCGGGTTCAGGCGAGTATGACGAGGACAGTAGTCTGCCTTTCAGGCCCTCAAAGTCGAACACTTGCCTGTTGTCGAAGGTGGCGAGGTTGTGGTTCCACTCTTTGAAGAAGGACGAGTCGTGGTCGAGCTCGGGCCTTTTGTGCCTGACGTTGAGATAATCGTCAGAGTAGGTGCGCAGGAGGTCTTCGTAAGCTTTGAGGAACGGCGTCGAGTCCTCACGCCTTGTATTCCAGATGAGCACGAGCCAGCCGAGCGGCTTGAGTATTCGAGCGAATTCCTCGCGGACCTTCTCTATGTCGAACCAGTGAAAGGCCTGTCCCGCTGTCACAATATCCGCGCAGTTGGCGGGTAGTGTGGTATTCTCTGCGGTGGCGGGGATGCTGATGAACTTGTTGAAATCGAGCAGCTGGCGCTCGGCTTCGATGCGCATTTCTTTGTTCGGCTCGATGCCGTACACGAAGTTGCCGTTTTCGAGCAGGATCTTGCTGAGGATACCGGTCCCTGATCCCATGTCGGCAATTACAGAGTGGATTGTTAGGCCGCACTTCTCCTGCATGAGGGTAATGATCTCGTGCGGGTATGAGGGGCGGAAGCGGGTGTAGTTATCGACTCTGCTGGAGAAGCGTTCCGTGGAGGCCTGCGATGAAATCGGGGGCTGCATACTTATTGCTCACTTTCTGGCAGTCAGGGTTACAAGGGGCCGAGAGAACTTTTATATCCGTGCCTTATTATTGTAGCACATGGGGAATAACGAAAAGCGCCTACTAAGGTAGCAGGCGCTGGAAACTTTATCCAACTGAAGAGTGGAGAGTGGATCCGAGAATAACGAAAACTTGTCGGTGTTCATCTTTGATCTTTGCCATTGGGTTAGAACAGCATTGATCATGTGGTAGGTGACGTTCTGGGTACTCACTCACATGAGTAAGAAGAACGGTTGACCTGGGATCGTCCCTTAGGCACGGCGAACCGTGGTTTGGGGAACAAACTCCCTAGAAAGGAGGTGATCCAGCCGCAGCTTCCGCTAC
>JBBRDO010000063.1:0-27290 GCA_038203825.1 Chloroflexia bacterium
TCGATCACTAATCGCAGGGGGTAGGGCTGCCAACTCATTCCGTAGTTCGTTCCGCCTTGCTCTATACTCGTCGGCAGTTATATCTCCCCATTCGTACATATGCCTCATCCGAGTGAGTCTCTCGGTTAGCTCCGTTCGCATTACCTCAAATCCTGGTCCTGCTGCATCTTCGCGCTGATACGTGTCAGCAAGCAGGCGACGATAATCCGCTGGCAGGCTAAACCCCGTCAGATATTGCTCGACTTGGGCTTCGTAGACTGAGAGCCTCACGCCATGCTGAGCACACTCCCGGGCAAGGCCCTGACCGCGTCGATAACAGTACGCATATATATTTTCGGTCTTCGTAGGGTGCAAGTGCATTTTGCCGCCACAATACCCGCATACTAGTAGCCCCGAAAGTGAATATTTGCGTCCGCCACCACGAGTAACGTTCCTGCCCACGGACCGTTACTACTACACGTTCAACGGGCAAACGATAGCACAGCGAGAGTATGTGGTGAACACGGGCGTGAGCACGCTCAAGTACCTGCATGGAGATCAGTTGGGCAGTGTCTCACTCGTCACGTCCTCCACAGGCTCATCAGCAGGCACACAGGAGTTCGACCCATGGGGCAAGGTGCGTAGCGGCGGTAGTGTGGGCACACAGACGACACTGAATTACACGGGCCAGAAGCTGGATGGCACGGGACTACTGAACTATAATGCCAGAATGTACGACCCTACTGTGGGGAGGTTCGTCAGTCCGGATAGCAAAGGGCAAGCTCGTGCTAATCCACAAACACTCAATCGCTACAGCTATGTTCTAAATAATCCGATAAACAAGGTTGATCCCAGCGGACATTGGGTTGATCATCCAGGCGAGCAACCTCCACGGCCATCCATAGTCAACTTAGCAAATGAAACCAATAATAAGGCTGCTCACTGGGAAGAGCACAACTTCAGCGATGATTCGGTAAGAGATGCACACTCCGTGAACGAAGGGCAACCAAAGACCAAGTGGAATGACCCCAATCATCCTAAGTTCGGTAAAGATATAGAACACTTACAGAGCTATCAAGAAGGGGTCCGGGGAGCTAACAATCAGCTGACAGAACTGAAGGAGGCACTAAGCAGGGATGATCTAACGGCGCAGGAGAGAAGTATGCTGAGAGATGCTTATAACAGACTGCGTCTCGATCTCGCACGTGCGGAATATATCTTTGAGAACGTTGGAAGAGATCCAGAGGACGATGGTAAACTTCCTACGCAGCAACAAGTAGAGGCGCAAGCGGACGCAGACGGAAATTTACCCGCCGGGGTTGATGCCGAACCAAGTGCGGACAGCACAGATCCGGCTGGCGACGAACCCACTGGCCTAGGTGCGGGAGCCGACCCCGTAGGAATACCTGGAGAAGGTCCTGCTGGTCCAGAACCTGGCGCGCCTGGAGGCCGACCAATGAATACCCTCTAAGGGTGCCTAGAGTCAAGTTCAAAGGCTTAGGAGATAGAAAAGATGGCTAAAGGCAAATATACGGAGCTTGTGAAGCGTGCTGAAGATGGCACAATCACCAGTGCAGAACTTGATATGGTCGCGAAAGAATTACAGGATGTTTCCGACGTACGTGACATCCCCATGCTGCTGATTGTTTTGGGCGCAGCGCATGAGAAAGGTATGCCTTACCTTGCAATTGTTGAATCCTTTCTCGACAATTCAGACGACCTGATTGCGAATACAGCATTGGAAGTCTTAGCCCGCTACTGGCATCTCGCTGCCAACTACCGTGATCTAATTCTCAAGCTGATGATGGGCATACCATCTGATGAGCATCGCGCCCGCAAGGTTCAGGCCATAGGTGTAACAGGAATGTACTTGCATAGTCACACCGACCCGGAAGTACTTCGTGCACTCCTAACTTTATTCGAAATGCCCGAGACCGATGCACTCACAAGATGGTTTGCCTATGAGGAACTAGTCAAGGCTATGCATGGCGACTGGATTAAGCTCCTGCATACCAGTGTCAGGGAACCAGACAAAACTAAGCTGATGAACCCATCGATAATCGAGAGAGCAAAAAAGCGCTTGGCAAAGGAGGAAGCCAAGCAGAAAAGTTAGGATACAGTGTTGCTATCATCTGTCAGCATATAGAAGACGGTCCCAACTATCCTAAATAATACTGTCATTAGTCCTTCGGCCCGGCTAATAGCCTGAGTCTGACTGGCAAAGAACCGAAAGTGTACCTACACTCCGATCATCCTAGGCAGCGTATCCGTTGTAGCCAGTTCCTCAGGAGCTAACGCGGCACACAGGAGTTCGATCCATGCGGAAAGGTGCGGGGCGGAGGAAGTGTGGGCACGCAGACCACGATGAACTTCACAGGGCAGAAACTGGACGGCACTGGACTACTGAACTATAATGCCAAAATGTACGACCCCACGGTCGGCAGGTTCGTGTCGCCGGACAGTATCGTGCCAGGGGCATCATCTGGAGTGGGAGGTGCATGTGGTTGCGGCAGAACTCGAACTGTGGAGCGTATAGAAGTTCAGTAAACCACGGCGAGAGTAGTAATTATGTTCTTAGCCGAAGCAACAATTGCCGTACCGTCTCGTGGGATACGCCAAATACCTTGCTTAGTTCCCGTAGTGACTCGCCCCTATCACTCAATCTCAGTAATTCTGCCCACTTCTCTTCAGGGATCTTTGTTCGGGTGCCCACAGTACATGTGCCTGCTTGCTCCACTACGCTGTCTTCGAGCGGATACGGGATCTCCTGCTGCTCATGCAGTCGCAAGCCCGTCAAGTTCAATGTCGCAATAGATGGTTCTACCCCCGTCGCTTCCGCACATATGGCACGAGGGTTGACACGGTCAACCCTCGTGCTTTTGTTTTAATAGCTTGACACGAACAGGTGTGTGTTGGAATTCGGCCAGCGAATCTTACTTTCGCAAGGGGTCATTTTCGGAGGATAAAGCAGTTGGATGCTAGATGGACCATTAACATGACGTATGCGAAAGTATGCTTGTTTAGCATAATGCTTGTAAGTAGCTTGTATGGTTGCAGCAAGGAAGTAAGCAGCGAGTCCCATGCTTCATGGGCAACCCAGATATCTAGCGTACAGAGTGCCGTTCAAAAAGTGGATCCCAACGCTGTTTTGACACGCGTATCAGCAAACACGGAGCCACTAAGTTCACCAGATGGGACATTCAAGTCCATAGAAACTACCGCGATATTCTACAGTCCAGCCGGCCCCAACCAAGTTGACGAGGAAAACGGAACAGCGGGATCAGAGATCTGGGCAACTTTTATGGATCCTTCGATCACATCTACATTGGAAGTAAAACCCAACTTTGACTATGCTTACCCAATCCCTAAAGCGGAGGATCAAAACAACCTGAAACTTGCTCTAGAAACCGTCACACTAAGTCCTGCGCAAGTTCTGAGTAATACAATCAGTGCTGGTATTGAGTTCTCAAAACAAGAACAGACGAATGTATGGCCAGTTATAGGACTCCACATGAATGACGCCCTTAATACTAGATTGAGCAAACCCTCTATCTGGGGCATAGTATATCTTGGGAAATCAAAGGATCTTTTTATCAGGTTAGACGCGCAAACGGGTGACATCCTGGAAAGGTTCGTAAAGTAATGCTTAGAGACTGAGCGGCTATGCCCCAGAGATGTAAGGTTTGGTCTGTGTCCGATCCTACAGTTGGTCACGGCTAGCGGGCACTCAGTTATTGTTTCGGGCTCGCTCATATCACAAACCATTTTGACTCTCACTTATGGTTCCACATCCACGAATGCGTCGAATCTTGGCCTTGGCCTCCAACTCGCACAGTCAAGCACTATTCTGGAGCAGTCTCGCTTTCCTCACCCCGCTTGCGGCCACGCTCAAGGCGAAGCACGTCGCCAGATGCCGAAACCTTGGTCCATTACTATGGCGCTGTGCTACTTCCGCTCACTGATCTCGTGGTATTCGCTGAGAGATTTGCTGTAACGTTATTGGGGACATTTGCGTGCGGTGGAGTATCCTGAAGCAACCGATCACCTATTTGATGCTACTCGTGGAGCCCACATATAACATCTCGCAGGTGTCTATCACGAAGGTGCGAGCCCCGTCGCTTCCGCCCGAAAGCTCTACCTATTCTGGTAGGGCTTTTTATTTGTCTGCAGAGAGCCCCCGCGCACGAGAGTAGCGCTTTCTCACATCTACAACTTTAGCCCTTGACCTAGGGCACCCCGACTTCCGTATAATGATCTGTGCCTCGTAACGACCGCACCACCTGCGATAGTTGCCTGGGCGCATCGCCGCTCTACACTCGCATTGGCAGCATGTCGAGCTCAAGATCGAGTACCGGCGCACAGTTGAGGCACATGATGAGCCGGCGTCTAGCATAGCGCCAGGTGCATGATAGAGCGAACGAGAGCGTTACAGCTAGCGGCTGATACTGGGCTCAATAATGGTATTCGAGAGGACGAACAATGCAAAAGCGCACACTTGGAAACCGCAGCATGGAAGCGTCGTCTCTCGGGCTTGGCTGCTCTGAGAACCTGCCGCACAGACTCAGATGAGAACCTGGCGCGTTCTATTTCCGGATTGCGAGCCCCTCAACGTGCCAGGAACTCCCACAGCGAGGCGATGAGAAAGAGCGGCACCACGAACACATATATCCTGAACACGTCCAGGATTGCTTCCTTCGGGAAGCCCAACCATTTGATACCCTGATAGAAAGGTCGGGGCCGGAACGCGGCCAGCCCCAGATTTACCCCCGCTCCTCCTGCCAGGCTATAGGGGATCAACTGCAGGATCAGGGTAAACAGGTAATAAAATCCTTCGCCCGGATCGGATAGTCTGCTGGTATGGTCCTTGTCTGTCCCTACTGACACTATACCACCCACCCAACCCCGGAAGGCCACAAAAGGATAGGGCATTATGACCGCTATCCCCTCTATCGTGTTTGGTATGGCGCCTGCAAAAAGGTTCCCGCCAAAATCGAACAGAGCGGCTTTCAAACGCTCGTCATGTTGAAACGCTATCGCGGATGGATCGGTTGCCTGGGCCTTAGCCACCAGGCTATCTGCATAGTCCAGCGCAAACCCATTTCCACCATGAACCATTACCATCCCTACGATCACGGAAAGCACATAGGTAAATGCAATCGTCAGAATTGCCGTCCTCGCCCGTGACACTGCGCGAATGGCGCCTAACATGAAATTGTTTGAGTTCATGTTCCTCAGGATCCACACCCAACCCTAGGCTCCGCGCTGAACGTCGGCCCGTGCGAACTGCGCCACCCCAACCGCGAATAGCGCCAGCGCCACCACGAGCATCCCCACGAATGAGCCGGCCTGCCAGCCGCTTAAGAGTGGCGTGCCGTACACATGGAACATCGACAGCGACATCACCCACGCAGGCAGATTGAGCACCTCTCCCAGCAGATTGATTACATACGACACCGCTATAAAGGTCGCCACGATGCTAACAATAGCACCCAACCGCAGGCGCTCCGACATGGCATAGACCAGCGCGATCACTATAAGCTCCATCGGCAAGATACTGAGTGCCGCAGTGGCAACAACGCCCATGTCCAGCGACAAATTGACCATTTGTGCGCCAACCCAGATGCTGAGCCAGATAAAGATCGGCATCGCAATGGCTGCCACCACTACCGCCCCCAGGCGTTCCAGCACCACCCGCGAGCGCGGTCTTGGCACTCCCAGCACCAGCTCCATACGCCCGTTATCCAGGTCGGAAGGCCACGATAGGGCTATTGTCATTATGAACAGTATGGCGAGCACAGGCACAAATTGGAACACAATACCCGCCAGGAAACCCATGTTAGTGCCCGTGCCCAGGCCGGCAAACAACTGACCTATCGCCGATGAATCTGCCAACAGCTTCTTGATCGGCTCTTCTATGACCGGTATTACGGCCGTCAACAATGCTGTGAAGAAGCCGATCCCTATCAGCCACCATGCCACCGTCGGTGCTTCTGCTCGCAGTGCCTGCAGGCTGATACTGCGAACAAATACGCTGCGCTGCGCCTTTGCCGTCGCCGCAGCATTTCTATCAGCCAGTCTCAATGCATCACTTGCAGAGTCCACTTCTGCTCGCGTGGCATTATCGTCGGCCGACCAGGCCACCCCTCCTATATCTCGCCGGACGAATATGTATGCACTCGCCCCTACCAGCACAAGCATCACGGCCACCAGTATGGCGTAGCCCCAGAAGTTGCCCGCGAAATCGCTCGTCGAGATCAAAGGCTTATTCCAATTGTAATAATAGAATGGCGATAGCTTCTGCAAAGCTCCAGTAATCGGGCTATCAAAGTTTCTGCCCAGCCCGTCCAGCGTAAACGACAGCACCATCAGCCCCCCTGCTGCCCCCGACGCCGCTCCCGGGCTCCGAACGAACTGCGATATGAATAGCGCAAGCGCCGCGAACACTCCCGCGAGCAGGCTGACGTTGAGCCCCATAAGTACCGCGCCCAACCAATTAACGTCAATACCTGTGCTCATCTCTCCACCCACCGCACCCAGCGCCATGAGTACACCGATCAGCACCAGGGCCAAGCCCAGCGCGGCCAGCTTTTGCAGCACGACGCTTATGCGCGTTTGCGGCGTTGATAACAGTACATCCATTGACGTACGGTCTTCCTCGCCTCGTAGCAAACGCGCTCCCGCCAGCACTGTCCAGATGGCCAACATGGCGGGAACCATCACATCAAGCAGTTTCCACGTGGCGTAACCAACTGTGGTAGTGATAGCAACAGGATCGCCAAAAAAGGTGAATTCCCCGGCCAGCTTTGCCGTCTCTTCCTTTGCCGCGTCGCTGGCGACTACCGCGTCATAAGCGGTGAGGGCCAGCATTATCATAACGCCCATCCCCAGGCCCCACGCGAACACCGGGAACCTGTAGTCTCGAAGCGTTTTAGTCCATATAGCGCGAAACATCTCTCTTCTCCTTGAGGGCGACTGCGCAGTAAGCGATAAGTGGTCGTCCGTCGTCGATCCTATCGTGCCAGCGCAACCTGCTCCTTGGGCAGTGGGCTGGGGTCCGCTTCGTAGAAATGCAGGAATATCTCCTCAAGGCTCGGTTCGTGAGTTAGTATGTTAGTAGCCCCGTGCTGGGCTGCCACCTGTATAACCTGGGCCAGGTCGTTCCGCACCGCCATATGCAGCTCCTGCGGCGTAGCACCTTGCTTCACGCTGATTATCCCCGGAATACGTGCGAACCACTCAGGCGAAGCTGCACCCGCGAAAGTTATCTCAAGCTGCCGTTGCTGCAATTCCTTCAGCGCGGCCACATGGTCCACTCTTACCAGTCGCCCTTCGCGTATGATACCTACCCTCTCGCACGTGTGCTCCACTTCGGGCAGGATGTGCGACGACAGGAAGACGGTCTGCCCGTTTGCGTGTGTCTCTTCCACTATCCTGTAAAACTCCTGCTGGTTGAGCGGGTCGAGTCCGCTCGTCGGCTCGTCCAGTATCAGCAATGGAGGCTTGTGCATGAACGCCTGTATCACCCCCACTTTTTGCTTGTTACCTCTCGAATATGTGCGGAACCTCTTGCTCAGGTCCAGCTCCAGGCGGTCAACCAGCTGCTTTACGAAAGCCTGATCAATCGTTCCCCGTAAATTGCCCAGGTACTGGATGATCTGTGCGCCCGTAAGCCCGGGGTCAAACGCGAACTCTCCAGGTAAATAGCCAACCAGTCTCTTCGCCTCCGTTGCCTGCGCCCAGCAATCGAACCCTCCAATAGTCGCTTTCCCACCGCCCGGGTGCAATAATCCCATCAGGGTGCGCATCGTCGTGGTCTTCCCCGCGCCGTTGGGCCCCAGGAAGCCGAAGATCTCGCCCTCGACAATCTCGAACGAAACATCTTCGATACCGCGGCTTGAGCCGTAGTTCTTGGTTAGCTTGTCTGCTATTATGATTGGTTTGGTGACCTGGTTCATTCCCGTGTGTCCTCCATGTTCGTAACTTTTGGCAGGTCCCTTACGACCTGCTCTATATAAATGTTAAACTCCCGGCTCACGTCCGCCAGGGCCTCATTTGTGGGCGACGGCGATTCCAGAGTGCGCTTAATTGTCTCAGCAATTACATCCACTGCTTCCTGATCGCTCAGCTTCACCTCGTCGGGCAGCCATGAGTCAGAGATCAGCATCCCTATAGAAAGTATGCTCAACAGGTATAGTTGCTCGCGCACCTCCATGTCGGTGCGTACCAACCCCGCCTTTCGCATCAGCTCTAGCAGCCCTCTGTAGCCTCCCAGCCTTTGCTCGTATGCACCCCTCTCCTGCTGGCTATGCCCCCACTTACCCAACATATCGCTATCGCGCAGTAACACCGCTTTCATCAGCGGGTATTGGGCCGTGGCAAGCAGGCTGTGCTTGGTCGAGCCGTGCACTGTTGCGCCTTCCGGGTCGTTCGCGATGCGCTGCTGGATGTCCTCCGTAATCACGCGAGTCTCCCGCGCCATCAGCGCCTGAAACAGATCGTCCCGCGTCTTCCAGTGCAGGTAGATAGTCCCCTTGGCCACCCCTGCTTTGCGTGCGATGTCGTCCACGGTAGTCTTGTTGTAGCCCCAGCGCTGTATTAGCTCCGAAGCCGCATCCAGAATGGCATCCGCCCGCACTTCCTGCCTGACGCGCCCGCTGCGCGAAACGCGTTTGCTCCTCTCCTTTTCCCTCTCTGCTTCTTCGATCATGACGTTCCCTCCATTCCGGCCCCTCACCTCTCTACTAGAACCATATGACCAGATAAGCATATTTGGTCATATCATACTACTGTTTCTACAGAAATGCAAGGGGTATTTGGCCAATTTTGCAAACTCGGCGCAGCGGAAGCGCCAGGATCATCAGGCCAGGAACTTCGGGATCGTGTAGTATATCAGCGATGACTCATCCTCTTCATATACTGTTCGACGCACGTATGGTGCATTACAGGCAGGCAGGCATCGGGCAATATGCCGTCAGCCTGCTCCGAGCGATGTCCGAGTCCGCCGCACTCGGCCCCGACGACACAGTAGACCTGCTGCAGATGGCAGGCCATGCACGGCCCATCGTAGGCGACCCACGCTTCCACCGTATCCCCTCCCGCGTCCCTCCACACAATCGCTTCGAGCAGGCTGCCCTCCCCGTCGAGCTGATGAGGTTGCGCCCGCGCCCGCAGCTTATGCACTGCCCCGATTTCGTGCCACCTCGCCTTCGTACCTTCCCCGCCGTTGTAAATATCCAGGATCTCGCTTTTCTCAAGTTCCCTGAGCTAATCCTCCTCACTGACGAGAGCAAGCGCTATTACAGCCAGGTGCACTGGGCTGCCCACAACGCTGACGCCCTGATCGCCCTTTCCCAGTCGGCTCGGGACGACGTGGTGCAGCTACTGGGCGTGAAACGGGGCAAAGTGGCCGTCATACCCGCCGCCGCCGGCGCACGCTTTCGCCCTCCCGCCGATCCCGCACAGGCCCGACTGGCCGCGGACAGCCGCTTCGGCCTCGGCCCCAGCGACGGTGGCTTCATCCTGTTCGTGGGCACTATCGAGCCTCGAAAGAACCTGACCACCCTGCTTGATGCCTACAGTTTGCTCAAGACCCGAGGCACGGTCAGCCCCATGCCCGCACTCGCGGTGATCGGCCAGCAGGGTTGGTTATTCGATCAGGTGTATGCCCGCGTCGAAAAGCTCGGGCTGCAAGACCAGGTCTACTTCCTGCACGGCGTCGACGATAAGAGCCTGCCCGTATTCTACGCGGGCGCGCGCCTCTTCGCCTTGCCTTCTATCTATGAGGGGTTCGGCATCCCTGCCCTCGAGGCGTTGGCGTCGGGCACGCCCGTGGTATCGTCAAATGGCGGCTCGCTTCCCGAAGTTGTAGGTGATGCAGGCATCCTGCTAGATCCCCAGGACACGACCGCCTGGGCAAACGCTTTAGAGCGCGTGCTGCTCGACCCCGACCTAGAAGCTCGTTTGCGACAACAGGGCCCTGTGCAGGCCTCTCGCTTCTCGTGGGAGCGCGCCGCGCAGGAGACGGTCAATCTTTACCGGAAGGTGCTAGCACACAGGTAAACGGGCGGGGCTGCTGCCTGCGTCAGGTGCGCCGGTCCCCTCTGACCTCTAACCCAGCCTCCTGACGCTTCCGTCGTCGTGCGCGCCAACGCATTATCATCCAGAGCGCCAGCCCCAGGATGAGCGCCATAATAATCGCGGCCAGGATCGGCACAATCAGGGCCAGCACCGCGGTTACGCCCGATATGATGTCCTCGACCAGGCTCACGAGTGGATTGCCGATGCCGCCTGTGAACGCGGTTACGAGTGGCCTCCCCGTCGCCTTGACCGCATGCACCGATCCTGCCGATAGCAAGCCCAGCACAAAACCTACCGTTGGGTCAAGCCCGCCAACCACCCCAGACTCCGCTGCGAACAGAATACCGCCCGCAACGGGCCGTATGAAGGTGTGGACGATGTCATTGATCGTGTCTACCGCCGGGATCTTGTCTACGAATATCTCTACAGTGAGCAGAAGCAACAATATCGCTAACACCCACGTATTCGTTAGGAGATCGAAAGGCGCTTGTAGTTTGATGGCTCCTATCTTGCCCGCGATACCCGTTACCATCAACGGTATCCATGCGTTCAAGCCCGCCGGCGCAGATAACCCGAAGCCCGATATTATGGTGGAGAATATATTCATACTGTCCCCATGGAAGAACACGCCTGTGGCGTCTAGCTACTTCGTTCCGCCTGTGCCCCGCGCCCCACAATCCCCGCATAGCCCCCATATGCCGCTGCCCCCAGCCAGCTTGCCACCACACAGCCCCCGTATATGATCGCCAGGGTCGCTATGCCCGCAATTGCCGTCGCCGGCACTATCGCAGCCTTTACTCCCTCCGCTATTTGCTGACCCACCTGTGCTGCATATTGCGTCCAGTCTATCGCGAGCACCCCTTCTATAAGAGACGCAATAACCAGTGCGGCCACGAAGTGCGCAGTTGTCAGTCCCGCAAGTGCTCCCTCTTTCTCCACTTCATGTGGCAGTCCCCGCCTGTGAGCTATAGCCCCCGCCAGCACCCCTGGCAGCACGAACAACAGCAGCCAGTAGCCCGCCACCCCCCCCGAGCCGCTAGCCTTGAGAGCCGCATCAGCGAAGTAAAGCACTATAGCCAACGCGATACCCAGGGTGGCCCCCAGGTATCGCGGCTCGATTCGCCCAATCCTTTGTCTCATTCTCGATTGGTGCCTGCTCGTACTCTCATAGCGTCCTAAGGCGATGGTATGAGGTCGGGCTTCGCGTCCACTATCTTGAGCGAGTCGGCACTGCTGCTCAGCTTCTGTACATACAGGTCGACGCTATAAGTCTTGCCGTTGGAGCCGGTTATCGTCCAGGGGATAATAGTGTTGTTACCCGAGTCTCTCGGTTGTCCTATCTCGCCGCTGAGACCGGAAGTTGTGCCTGTGCCCACCAGTGCTTGCCACTTGCTCTGAAGTTTGCTTGCGCTGTAATTATTAGCGAGATCGCCCCCGAGGTCATTGTGAGCAGCCTGCCAGCTACCTGAACTAAGATCGGTGTCGAACTTTGTGGCAAAGGCGGCTGCACCGGCCACGTCTACTACACCGGTAATGCCCTTGACTGCGCCACCGATGATCACAAAGAACCCGATGATGCAAATAGCGAAGAACAGCAATATGCCGCCTATGATCCATACCCATGCAGGTACTCCCGATTTCTTTACAGGTGGCGCGACAGGATAGCCCTGCTGGTACTGCGGCGGGTATCCCTGCTGCTGAGGATAGCCTTGCTGTGGCGGGTACCCCTGCTGTTGCTGTGGATATCCCTGTTGCTGTTGCTGTTGCGGATAGCCCTGAGGCGGTGGAGCATAGCTTCCCTGTTGTTGGTACCCACCCTGAGAAGGCACCTGAGCAGACGACTGCGGAGGCTGCTGGTCCTGGGCGGGCGGCTGGGCGCTATAGTCGCTGATCGGTGTGGTTGCTGCAGGGGTGGCGTAGCCTTGTGGTGGTGTTGCCGGTGCCGAGGTCGTCGGCATCGTTGGCGTGCTGGCCGTGCCTCCTGTACTCAGGCTGCGGATCCGCTCTGTTACTCCGGTAGGCAGCCATAGCATCCCTATATCAGTGGCGAACTGCTGAGGAGAAGAAATGGTATCCAGCTTTTCCAGCACTTGTGCCGGGATATTAGCCTTGCGTACGTCATCAATAATATCGCTCGTCAGGCCGAGACTGCGCAGCTTACTCTCCTGCGCCTGGCTCAAACCTCCGGCTCCCGGCGCCGCGCCTGAATTGGTATCCATGTTACATTCTCCTTTGTCAGGTACATAACTGCCCTCGTTGAGTGAGTACAGTTTATCACACGAGCATGCAGAAATAAAGCGGCACAACTTATACGGGAAACAGGTGGCCGGCGTTGCACTATCCCTTGGCCCGATCCAGTGCTTAGGCCGCTCAGAACGCTCTCATTCAGGCGAGGAAGGGTAGCAGTTATCGACTCCTGGAATACTAAAGTTCGCTATTGCTATTCGTGCGTGGATATGTTACAATTGAACTTGGTTGGAACTGGCAGGCAATTAGGTACGTAGGTTTTCTCACGCTTTCCTCCCCGGTATGCGTGAACACCGTTTACACTGAACTTCTGTGCCAGCACACCGAAGTAAACACTTGGCTTTTAACACGCAAAGGGGAAAACACAGAAAATATGGCAGATAAAACATTGACTTGTCGCGATTGCGGCAATACCTTCGATTTCACCGAAGGTGAACAGGCTTTCTACGCACAGAAAGGCTTCAGCGAACCTACACGTTGTCCTTCATGCAGAGCTAGCAAAAAGGCTAACCGCAACAGTGGCTATGGCGACAGCTATGGCAGCAGCAGCGGTGGTTACGGCGGCGGCAGCAGCTACGGCAGCAGCAGCAGCGGCGGTTACGGCGGCGGCAGCGGGTATTCCCGCGAGCGCACAATGACCACAGTTACCTGCGCCAACTGCAACAAAGAAACTCAGGTTCCTTTCGTTCCTCGCGGCGACAAGCCCGTCTATTGCTCGGACTGCTACAACACAGTTGGTGCAGGCGCAAGCAAAGGCAACGGCGGCGGCGGACGCAGTCGCTACTAGTTAGCACACATAGCCTAACGATGGTCCGGGGAGGGCGTTAGACAAAAAGAATCGGCGGCATTTGCCGCCGGTTTTGTATTTAACCCTCATTTCATCAGCCGTGTTAGCCACTCACTCGCGTCGTACAGGCTCTCCTCGCTGATCGCGTGCCCTATCGGGTATTCCCGGTAGATCACTTGCGCTCCGGCATCAACCAGGTACTCGTACGTAGCTCTGCCCAAACGGGCGGGCACCACTGCATCGTACTCCCCGTGAGCCATGAAGATCGGTTTCCCCTCCAGGCTCCCGGGTTTCCCAGCCTCCGATATCTCTGTGTTCCACTCAAGCGCGGCGGGCAAGTAGCCGCTATGCATCACCAACCCCGCTACAATCTCGGGTGCGAGCATAGTAAGCGCCGATCCTAAGATCGCCCCCTGGCTGAAGCCGAAGATGTAGACCCCTGCCGGATCAACCCCGTACGCAGCAGGCAGGGCCTCTATGAACCTGCGTAACTCCCCGAGCCCTGCTTGGAAAGTCTCCCGGTCGGGCCTACCGACGTCTGCCCTCCCGTACCACGCCCAGCCATCGCCATACGTGTAGGGCGCGCGTGGGCTCACAACCACGAAGCGCGGGTCGAGCGCCTCCTCCAGCCCCATCAGGTCGGCCTCGTCCGCACCACGCCCATGCAACAGCATAAGCAATGGTGCGGCCTCCCCTTCCTCCGGCTTCACCAGTGCGGGACGCATAAGGTGTGTCAGGTTAAGCTGCTTCTCTTCGTTCATGACTGTAGACTCCGCCTTCTATACCTTACCTTTACCCCTGATCCTTGTCCAGCGCGGGTATCACCTCGTTCAATAGCGTCTCAAGCGTGGTAAAGTCGGGCAGGCCCGCCGTGCCCAGCATGAAGTAGTCTACCCCCATATCTATAAAAGCGCGCATCTGGTCGATAACCTGCTCGGTCGTGCCCGAGATGCCATCTGCCGAGAACGGTTTGCCCCCCAGCAACTTGTTCAGCGCCGCCTCGTTGGGCGCGCATGCACAGCCGCCAAACCATGTGCGCCGCAGGCTCCTGGGGTCGCGCCCCTGCTTTTCGCAAGCGCTCTCGCAAACCGCCACCATACTGCGGTAGTCTTCGATATTCGTCCACGACACGTTCCACCAGTCGGCGTGGCGCACCGCCAGATCAATCATGCGCGGCTTCATAGCCCCCAGCATGATCGTGGGCACAGGGTCGGGCCTGGGCTCGCACACCGCGTCGTGTGCCGCGTAATACTTTCCCTCGAACGTGACGTGCGGCTCTGTCCACATAGCCTTAATTATCTGCACATATTCGTCCAGTTGGTCCACCCGCTCACCCGCCGGCGGAAAAGGGTAATTGTACGCCTTGTACTCATCCTCTTTCCACCCCGCCCCCAGCCCCAGAATGAAGCGGCCACCCGTCATAAACTGCAGTGTCGCGCCCATCTTGGCGAGATGCGCTGGGTTGCGATACGATTGGCACAGCACCGCGTTCCCGAAATCCATCTCTGGGTGCAGCGCAGCCTCGTATGCTAGCGCCGTCCACCCCTCAAGCACGTCCCGGTCGTCGAACTGAAAGTGGTCCACAAACCATGCCGAGTCAAACCTTGCCTTCGCCATAGCTATCCCTTGGTCTATAACCTGGAGATGTTTACTTCTATCTGCTTTATCAGGCATGCCCACCGGCATCGTCCACCCGAACTGTATACGCGCCATTCTATGCTCCTTTGTTTGATATGATAGAATACCATAACTACTGTTGCTCTCCGACCCCCGACCCTTCTGCCGCAGTAATCTACAGCATGAGGGATACTTACTTCGATGCCAAGCAATTTTTACACCATTATTCCCCACCCTATCGAGGGGAAGATACTTATCATGTCCGCCGCAGACGCGTGGACCCTACCCGTCTTCCAGCCGACCTCCAGCTGGACGCCGCAGATCGAGGCGTTAGTTGCGGCTATGCAAGAGCAACTGGGCATAAGGGTCGTTGTTCAGTACTGCATCCACGCTACCATCGAGCGTGCAGGCGATGTGCGCTCTGCCCAGGCCATCTATGCCATGCAGAACCTCTCTCCAGGCTGGGAGCCTCCTGAGGGCGCTCGTTGGGTCTCAGAGGACGAGATTGACTCTCTACAGCTCGACCCTTCGCTCGAATGGGCGCGACCCCATATCCTCTCCTGGTTCGCTGAAGAAACAAGCGGCATTGTGCCTCCCCTGCGCCCGCCCTGGGGTCGCAAAGGTTGGTACGAGGCATTAGAAGACTGGGCGCGGCGCGAGCTAGCCTCCCTTGATATCGACCTACTCGCCCCACCCACACAGATCAAGCAGTGGGACATCTCCTCCGTTCTGAAAGCCCCCACCAACTCAGGCGACGTCTACATAAAGGCTATCCCCACCTTGTTCGCGACCGAGCCTCGCATCACCTCAGGCCTGCACGACCTCTTCCCCGCCGTCGTGCCCCGGCCCCTGGCAACTTACGAGCGTGCCGACGAGGGGAGGCTCCTTCTGCGCGACTTCGGTGGTAAGCCTCTCTGGCTAGTCGACACGCCACCCCAAGCTATGCTGGATGCCCTGACCATCTTTGCGCGCATGCAGATCGAGTGCGTCGGCAAGGACGACCTCCTCCGCGAAATAGGTTGTCGCGACCGCACCCTGGAAGTTATGCCCGCCCAGATGCGTGACCTGATAGCCGACGAACTGGCCTTGCGTGGGCTTACTGATGAGGAGCAAGCCCGCCTCCGCGCCCTCATGCCCGCGATCGAGAGCGCGTGCGCCCAACTTGCATCCGGCCCCATCCCACAAACCCTCCTGCACGGCGACTTCCTCGGCGGCAACGTAGTTCTCAACGACCACGGCTACGTCATCTTCGACTGGACAGACGCCTGTATAAGCCACCCCTTCTTCGACCTGCTCACCGTCGTCGACAACAGCTTTGATACCATGGCAGCAGACCGCCGCGAGCAACTCATCTCGACCTATCTGGGCGAGTGGGCCTCGTATGGTTATGGCTCGATTGAAGACCTTCGCGCCACTTGCGACCTGGCCCTCAAGCTCGGGCCTCTATACCACGCTATCAGCTATTGGCAAATACTAAGGGCCTGCGAAAAGGTCATGACGTTAGAGATGGGAACCGCCCTACCTCATTACCTGAAGCTATCGCTGGAGCGTCTTGGACAGTAAAGGAGTGCAACCATGCCGCTATTTCCTTATAAGGGCCTGAGCCCCATAATCGCCCATAACTGCTTTGTGGCTCCCACTGCTACCCTTATAGGCGATGTGACCCTGCACGAAGGCGCGAGCGTCTGGTTCGGCTGCGTGCTGCGCGGCGACGTTTCGCCTATCGTGGTTGGCAAGCGCAGCAACATCCAGGATAACACCGTTGTTCACGGCGAAGATGGCTGTCCAACCCTCATAGGCGAAGACGTTACAGTGGGCCACAGCGCCATCATACACGCCGCCACAGTCGCGGATCGCGTACTGGTTGGCATGGGTTCTGTCTTGCTGAGCCGCTGCAAAATCGGCTCCGACACAATCATCGGGGCGCGCGCCCTCGTCACAGAAGAAATGGAGATAGCGTCCGGCAGCCTGGCAATCGGTATGCCAGCCCGAGTGAAGCGACCGCTTACGGGCGAAGAGCGCGCTCACATCATGGGGTCATCTACACACTACCAGGAATTCGCCCGGCACTACATTGATGGCCAGAGTGGGAGCGGCCTTGTCTCTCGCTCTCAGTAGACAGTGAACCCGCCGCTGGCCCGGCAGAAATCGCGAAAGTCTACAAGCCACTGCTTAGAGGTCGAATAGTTCTTGAACGACTCTGCCTCGTCGCGATAGAACTCCCCTGTGTCGGCAACATCTGTGAAGCTGCCATCCAATAGCAACCGCCCATCCGTCCCAAGTTCAGGCAGGAAACCGTCCAGAAAATCTGCTATATGCGCAGCGTGCTCGACAGCTACTTCTGCCAGCAGAAACGAGCCGGGCACGGGGCCCATGCTTTCCAGGTTCACGACGGATGCTTCTCTCAGCAGGTTCACCAGAGGGCGCCACGCCCAGAAGGATCCATTGAACGCTTCAAGCGCTGCGCGTTTCGGCGTCAGTACAACACCCATCTCTACTAACTACTCTGGTCGGAACCGCCACCCTCGCCGGTCAAAATAGCTTCTACAGCGTCCAGCAGATCAGGCAGGTGAAACGGCTTTGCCACGTAGCCCGACGCTCCAATCTCCTCTGCCCACTTATGCGCGTCATGCGCCGCTGTCATTACAAGGATAGGCAAGTGTATATTGCGTTCTTTCAGAGTGTGCGCGAAATCCCAGCCGCTCAGCACAGGCATCCTCATATCGAGCAATACGAGCGCGGGCATGCTCTGGTCTACCTTGGCCAGCGCCTCGGCCCCGTTGGTTGCCGTCTGGACGCTGTACCCTTCAAACAGAAGTATATCAGTGACCATCGCCAGCACATTCGGGTCGTCGTCCACGACCAGTATCGGCTGCGTGCGATCCGAGCCCACCAATTTCTGGTTGTCCCTCTTAGCTTGCTTTGGTTGCGGCCACAGGTAATACGGCAACGGCCCAGGTGGGAAGTACGATATGGAAAGTAGTCCCGCTTCTGCTATCATCTTTATAGATGCCGTCGTTGTTGCCGGTGCCGTTGTTTGTGCCCTGGTATGCGTCGCTGTTTGTAGGCTTAATTCGTGTGCTTTCAACTGAGATAGTTCCCCCATGTTGTTCGGCGATGGTTTTGCAGATGTATAAGCCGAGCCCCATTCCGACGAACCTGCGGTCGTCCACATTTGTCCCTCTGTGAAATCGTTCAAATACACTGGGTAAGTCCTCCGTCGGAATACCAATGCCGTGATCCGTTACAGTCAGATGGTTCCATGCTTTTACCCCTTCCTCTCCTGCTTGATGTGTCATACCGCCCGGCTCACTCCACAGCTTGATTTCTACGGTCCCGCCATCGGGACTGTATTTTACCGCATTCTCCACCAGATTCTCAACCAGTTGCTGTATTCTTATTGGATCGTACATCCCGCTCACAGGTCCATCGGCCTGCACAGAACAATGGTGACGCTCACTGCTGTGCCTCTGGCACGCTTCTTCTGCTACTTCTACTAGGTCTACTTCCGCCCGCATTGTCACTATGCTGCCATACCCGATGCGTTCTGCGTCGAGCAGTTCCAGCACCAGCGTTTTCAACCTGTGAGCTTCCGTCTTGAGTCTTTGCACGCTCACCAGCTCCGCCGGTGCATCAGGATTGCGCTGTATGCGCCTCTCCATTAGCTCCACCTGGCCTACCAGAATCGTGAGCGGAGTTCTTAAGTCGTGCGCCGCTGCTGACAGGAAATCCTCTTTAAGCCGCGTTGACTGCTGCTGCACCCGTACCTGCATAGCCTGGTCCATCAGGGTGCGACTCTCCAGTATTACTGCGGCCTGATCTGCCAGTAGCTTGATCAGTTCCAGGTCCTCATCCGCGAAGATCGGCGAGCGATCAGCATAAACCACCAGTACCCCCAACCGTCTTTGGCCTGCTGTTATGGGTGCCACTAGCATGCTGTTTATGTTCGCCTCTTTGGCTCGAGCATAAGATGGATAACCGGGCTTGATCTGTCGCAGGAAAACCGGAGCCTGGGTAACGAAGGCTTTGCCGGTCGCCATATTCGTGTCTACCGGTATCTCCCATGGCTCTCCGTTATCACCATCGTAAACGAGCTTATTGCTAGCCTGATTCCACAATGCCACGTTCGCGCGTGCCGTACCCACGGAAATAGCCGCACCATTTTCAAGTTCAGCTATTATGGCTTTGGTGCTCGGCAGCCTCGGCAGGGTAGCTGCGCGCTGCAAAAATGCGCGCAGCTCAGGTTCTTGCCAGGCCCGTCTTATAATAGCCGGCGTCGCAAATCCTATATAGTAAGCCAGTCCCGATGCAAGGCCAAGCAATTCGCTGAATGCCTGTCCATCTCTTTTTAGTTCCGGGATCGCAACCGACAAGCTTGCAAGTATGAGTACCGCAAACAGGCAAAGTGTGCCGACTGTTATGGCGATCATTCTGCGTCGAGTGACCCCACCCGCCTTGCGCGAGGCTCTAACGAAAACGACCGACACATAGGACAATGCAACCAGCAAATATACTATCTCTGCCAGTGTGAGCAGGCTCGAAGTGGTTACCATGAACGCTGCCACCAGGATGATCGCCAGCACTACTTCTGTTGTGCGTATGACCCATATAGGTACATCCATGAAATCATAAGCTAGGCGTACCAGCATATAGACCATACCCAGCAGCGCCGCGCTCGATAGAGTGCTCGTTATGTGGCTCGTCGGCAGCAGCCCTGACTTCGTGAGCGCCGATATAAGAATTATCAGGCCTGGAAGACCAAATAGCAGTGCTATATCAACATTGGCTCGCATGGGGTCCCGTACTGCTCGTACAACAACGACAGCGAATACCAAAATATATAAGATCCAGGTCAGATACTGAGAAAGTTCATCAAGCGTCATGCTTTAACGCTCCACGACGTTGCAGGCGGGTATTGATTCATTCTTGGTCGGTCTTTTCTAGGCTGCTATCTCCTACCATGTCGCTATCGTGTCACGCTTACCGCAACATGAGCGATAGAGGCCAGCACATTTCGTGCCAGCCTCTGTCGAGTTCCCCTTGATTTTCGGCTTCACCGGATATTGTTAAAGCATTATTGGCCATCTGTCGTCGGACTAGCCTGTATAACAGGCGCGATTGCGCTCCTGGGCCTGCTTGTTCCCGTGTGAGTAAAGATGCTGAGTGGCCGCTCTGCCGTTAGCATTACGCCCACTATAAAAGCCAGGCTTGCTCCTAGCAGAATGGTAGCCCCGATGAACTCCCCTATGCCGCTGCTCATATTGAACATCGACCGGAATAGCAGCAAGCAAACAGCGCCGGCGATGGCTCCCGACAATCCCCCGGACACCAGTACTACTGACATAAACGCTATAAGCAAAACGATGTGCCTGGAGCTCTTCTTGATACGTGCCATCTTCCTTGTTCTCTCCTTCTCCCTGTCCCTCTCCGTCTTCTGCCCTGCTTACTTGTGCGAGGTGTTATGGAGTAAAATATAGCATGAAGTAAAGTTGTTTACGCTAGAATGTGCAGCGGATGTGCATAAGATAGACTTCTATTTCTGGTTCTTTGTCCCATCCGTCTCCCATTGTTATTTTCCAAGGTCACGAAATAGCAAGAAGCGCGCCATGAAGCCCGAAGTTCTGGATCAAGTGCGAAAAATGATAGCAGCACGCAAGCTCGGCAGCAAAAACGCCCTGGGGGCCGATCTACCCTGGTCTTGCGACGAGATCCCGCCCCCGCTCTTCTATACAGGCCTCGAACAATTCAACCGTGGCGAGTATTTCGAGCAGCACGAGTCTCTCGAAGAGCTTTGGATCCTGGAAACCCGCCCCGTCCGCTACGTCTACCAGGGCATACTGCGCATTGGCGTCGGCTTCTACAAGCTCAAGTTGTGCAACTACCGAGGAACAGTGAACCACCTCAAAGGCGGCGTAGCCTACCTGCGCCCCTTCGGCGACGAGTGCCTGGGCGTGGACCTGGGTCGCCTCGTAAGCGATGCCGTCCACGTCCACGACCAGGTCGCAGCATTAGGCCCCGACCACCTGCCCGATTTCGATCTGACTTCCCTGCCCAAAGTACACTATCAGCCCAGGTAAGCACCCTGTCGCGCTCCTCTAGTCGTTCGCATACGAGCTATTTACAAGCGCACCGAAGCCAAACACAGCTGCGTCTTCGGCGAGTGCTACAACGAAATCGGGCAAATGCAGTGCTTTGCCTGTTTCCCTTCGCAGCAAGTAAAACACGTACGAACCCACCAATGCAGAGCTAGCCCCTATCAATATACCCGGCACCACGGGCTTACCGGCTTCTCGCAATGTTGCTGCACCTGACACCCCACCCGCGAACAGTCTCCCGATCAGCGGTTGTGGCTCCATGCGGCTCAGCAGGAACGGCAGTTTGTCTACCACCATTTCACCAATCTGTCCCAGTGTAATCAGCTTTGATACACCCGGAGATGCAAGCGGCTTGAACACCGTCTTCGCGAATCCATCCGGCTGTATAACGGCATGGCGGCTCAGCGTTGCCACCCCCGATGCGGCCCTCATCCCCGACATAACCCCCAGTATGCTTGCTCGTAGCAGCAGGTTTTTCTTATTATTGTCCATTTTGTTCGATTGCCTTCCTTTGTACTCATCGTTGATATACATATTTCTGATGAAAGAGTGCCCTGACCCCCTGTCATTCTGAGCGAAGCGAAGAATCAGTCGGGTGGCCCTTCTGTTTACAAGCACACGCTCCCTTGACCCAGGTTAGAATGACACCGGCAACAAGACTGCCAATGCTCAACCCAGCCTCTCGCCCCTCCAGCCATCAAGGCTCCATTTGTCCTCACGTCTCACATCTCACATTCCTCCACTTATCCGCAACTCCGGGTGTTGCCCCACATACTCTCTAGCCAGCCGCTCGCCTTCGTCCTGATCGTCTTGCGAGAGCGCGCCATCCAGCACCAACCCCAGCAAATAATCTTTGATCTCGCCGATCCATCGGCCCGGCGAGCCGCCGAATATCCGCATAAGATCGTGGCCGTCGAGCGGACTGTGCAGCTTCTCTACGTCCTCTTCTGCCTTTATCTGCTCGCACCGCTCGTAAAGCGCCTCCACCCTGGCGAGGGCTGCCGCCACGCGCTGGGCGCGCTGCGACGTTATATCAGCCCGCGATAGCTCGAATAGCTGCTCTGTAACAGGCGCTGTTTCGCGTATGAACCTGCGCACCGCCCCGTCGGTCCAGCTTTCGTCATATACCCCTATGCGCAGGTGCTCGGCTATCAATTGCACCACGGGCTCTATTACTTCAGTGGGCCGCTTCAGTCTGCTTAGTATGCTCCGCGCCATGCGCGCTCCCAGCCTGTCGTGCCCGAAGAAATGCACTTCGCCGTCCGTAATCCCGTATGTCGCGGGCTTGGCAACGTCATGCAGCAGCCCCGACCATCTCAGCAAGATATCGGGAGGTGTGCGGTCCAGCACCTTCAGCGTGTGCGGGTAGACCTCTTTGTAGTGGTATGCCCCACGCTCCATCTCGTGCATCGCCAGTAGCTCGGGGATCGTATAAGGCAGTAGCCCCAGGCTGTCCAGACCGTCTATGGCCTCGCTGGGCGTGTTGGCAAGCAGCATCTTGTCCAACTCATCCCCGATGCGCTCCCAGGCCACCTCTTTCAGGAGTGACGCCTGGCTCTTTATGGCCTCTTTGGTATCGCGGTCAAGATAGAACTCAAGCTGCACGGCCAGTCTCACTGCCCGCAACATCCTGAGGGGGTCCTCGCGGAAGCGGTCTTCGGGCTTGTCCACGCCCTGTATAAGCTTGTGCTTAATATGCAACTTCCCGTCGAAAGGGTCATACAGGTCGCCTGTGTGCAGGTCGCGTGCAATTGCATTCACCGTAAAATCTCGGTGCGCCAGGTCAGCATGCAGCTTGCGTATTGCATCTCGCGGATCGCCGCTCCCCGGGCCATCAGCCTCCTCTTGCGCCCGAAACGTGGTGATCTCTACCGTGGTTCCATCCACAATAGCACTGATCGTGCCGAACTTCTCGCCCAGTGTAAAGAGCGAGTCGGGGTGCGCTGCCTCCAGGATCTCCTTGATTACAGGCACGGGCGCATCTGTTGTCAAATCGTAGTCGTGTATCTCGCGCCCCATCAGTTCGTCGCGCACGCTCCCACCGACCAGATACATTTTGTACCCCGCCTCCTCCGCGCTCTCGATCAGTTTTGCAAGAAAGTCATCCATTTGTTCTGAGTTCTGGGTCTGGCATCCTCAGCAGCATTAACAGTGCCTAGCGAAACCGACTATGTAGCGTCGTTACGTTGGTCATCGCCGACGAGCGCAGCGAACTATCGTCAGTTGTCCGTCGTCAGTTGTCCGTCGTCCGTCGTCCGTTAGGCGTCCTATGCCCTCGCTCCGAAGATCGCCCTGCCCAGCCGCACCATTGTCGCGCCTTCTTCAATCGCGCACTCGTAGTCGTCGCTCATGCCCATGCTGAGGTGCTTCCAATGTCCTTCTCCCGGGTGGCTTTCCTTCAGTGCGTCGAGCAAGCGCCGGAGGCTCGCGAACGTGCCTCTCAGTTCCCTTTCATCAGCGCCCAACCTGGCGATCGTCATCAGGCCCATACCGCGCAGGTGAGGGCAATTCGCCAGCGCATCCGCCAGCCTGGGCAGCTCTGCAGGCGCTATGCCCGACTTGGCATCCTCGCCCGTTGTATTCACCTCAAGCAGCACAGGCAAAGGCTCGCTGATGCCTCTTTCTACCTTCGCCTTCTCCAGTGCGCTTAGCAGCTCAGCCCTGTCCACCGACTGTATCCAATCGAACAGTTCAACTGCCCTTCGCGCTTTGTTGCGCTGCAATCCGCCGATCATGTGCAGAGTAATGCCCACCCTGCTCACTTTATCCGTGTCTATGCCCACTACGCCGGCCTCCTCGAACTTGGCCTCCGCTTCCTGTACTCTATTCTCGCCCAGGTCTACTGCTCCGGCCTCAATCGCGGCCTTTATCCCTTCCACCCCAATCGTCTTCGTAACCGCCACCAGCGTCACGTCCGATAGGGCGCGCCCCGACCGCTCGGCGGCTCGTGCCATCCGCTCCCGTACTAAATCGAGTCGTAGATCGTAAGTCATAGATCGTAAGTCGTAGATCGTAAGTCATAGATCGTAAGTCGTGATACGTGCCTTATCGTCCGTTGTCCGTCGTCTTACAGGTCACTTATCACTTATCACTTATCACTTATCACTTATCACTTATCACTTATCACTACCTCACCGGTCACCTGTTCCATCCCCAGCACCGCGCCGAACAGGCCGCATTGCCCCTTCTCCGCCCTGTGCGAATACAACACATCCAGGTTATCGGCTGTGCACACTTCTTCTACAGTGATATTCTCAGGCATGACCCCTGCCTCCAGCAGAGCGCGTCGGATCGTTTCGCGCAGGTTGAAATACACAAGCCCGTCGCGCTTTTCCAGCAGCGCCGCCTGCACACCGCCCCATGCATTCATGAACTCTCCTTCGACAGCTTCAATCACGTTCTCGCCCACGCTGTAGCAGCACGGGCCTATGCCGGGTCCAACCACCGCCACTATATCGCGCACGTCGCTGCCGAAATCGTCCACCATGTCCTCGACCACGTTCCCCGCGATGCGCCCCACTGTGCCCTTCCATCCCGAATGCGCCAGCCCGATCACGCGCCGGGTCGGGTCGTAAAAGAACACGGGTGGGCAGTCTGCCGACAGCGCCATCAAATACAGCTCCGGCACATCCGTCAGCATAGCGTCGGTGTCCTCGATGCTGGGATTATCGGGCGTCATCCCCCGGCCTCCGTCCCGTTCGTACACGCGCGCCACCTGCGTGCCGTGTATCTGCCTGCACCCCACTACTCTGTCAAGAGAAATGCCCAGCAACCCTGCCAGCTTCTCGCGATTGGCGAGCGCGATTTCCGGGCTGGGTGGGTGTTCCGCACTGCCGCGTTTGGCCGTCAGGTTCCAGTCGCCGCCGTCGGGTGCTGTCCGGGTGCTGATCGCATGCAAAAGCTCAGGGTAGCGGTCAAGCGCCCCCACGCGAAGCACCCCGCCCCGGGCGTATAAGTCGCTGTAGCCCTCTTTATTGCCGGTGGGGACACGGTACTCCGTATCCCCACTCTTATCATTATGGTCTGTTGAGGAGTTTGCGGTAATAATCGTCATCTTTTTCTGGTGCGCCTTCGTCCGAATCGTCGGCTGACTCCTCGTCGTCGTATTCCTCTTCGTCCTCTCCCTCGTCCCCCGAATAGTTGCTTATAAACAACTGGTTCGTGACCGATGGGTAGTACACCTCGATCCCGTACTCTGCGGGCAGCCCCAGCGGCTCAGCAACCTCGGTCAGGATCGCGTCAATCAGGTCGTCAATAGTCTCTTCGGAGCCTGCGCCGTGTATCGCCTTATATCCCTGGGCGAACTCCTGCCACAGGAGCAGCGTGCCCACTATCTGGTCGTCCAGAAAGTGCACTTCCAGCTTGCCGATGTTCACCGCCTGGTTGTTCTCGTCCCGCGTGTCGCCGTCAAATATCGCGATCTCCTCAGAGTGCGGAGTACGCACCACTCGCTTTAGTTTCAGGTTCATAACTTTCCTCCCGGTATGCAAAACGTGCTAAATCCCACGCTTCACGCCTACTTTCCCACATCTCCCACCACGCCCAGAATGATCTGGTCTATGACTTCCTCTACAGGCGCTTTGTCGTCCGTGAACACATACCCCTTGGGATTGGGCTGTACTTCACGTATATTGCCCTTTTGCAGGCTCGCATCGAACACCTGCTTGAGAATCGGGTCTGTTATGTTCGCGGCGTTCTCAGCGAAGTTCCCGATCTGTGAAGGCTGCTTGGTAGCTATCACCATGCTGTTCGCCATCGTCGGCACATCTATCACGTACACATTCGGGAACACTGTCCGCATGGTGTTTGCCAGCGCATCAACCAGCCTGGTATCGCTCTGTGTCCGGCCCGCGTTGATCATGGCAACTCCCTTATCCTCCAGGTGGCTGCTCACCTCTTGAAAGAACTCCTGCGTGGTCAGGTGGAAAGGAATATAAGGCTGGCGGTATGCGTCAATGCCGATCACCGTCCACTTCTTGTTCTTGCCGTCGGTCTGCAAGTATGTGCGCCCGTCTTCTTCGTGCGTGGTGGCGTTCTTCAGTGTGCTCATGCCGAAATACTTATTGCCGATATCAACTATCTCTGGGTCTATCTCCACCCCGTCTACAGGCACTCCAGGATAAACCACGTCGTACTGGTGCATGGCCGTACCCGCTGCCGAGCCGATCATGGCCATGCCCTTCATGTCAGACGGTGCGAAGTTCTTATTGAAATAAGGCGCGATCAGCCAGTAGTCCCATGGCCCACCCGTAAGCAACTGGTCAGCGTCGTATATCGAGTGGATCGCGTGCCCCTCGTTCAGCATCAGCTCGTATCTGGTGCCTTCTTTTACCACCTGTATGTAGTTGTACGCGGACTCTTTTTCCTCAACCAGCGTGCCCCTCTGCGGCTCCTTGACCAATCCTCTCGGTGCGAACAACATCAGCCCAAACACCACTACCAGCAGTCCCGCGTAGATTGCCGCCGGCTTCACCGCTCGTGATACCACCAGGCCCAGTATCGAGAATACAAGCAGAGTCGCGCTGGCAGTATAGAGCGTGGCCGCTGTGCCGATATAGGGTATCAGGAAGAACACAGGTATAAATGTCCCGAGTATGCTCCCCAGCGTCGACAGCGCCGATACCCCGCCAGCCGTGCCTCCCGCATCCTCCACGTCCACCATCCTCAGCCGCACGGCAAAGGGCGACACAAACCCCAGCAAAATGAGCGGCACCGAAAAGAGCAGGATCACCCCTACTAGCGAGCCGTAGAAAATGCCTACCGAATAGTCGGCGAACCCCGTCAGTGACCACGACAGGATCGGCTTTGACAGGATCGGAATGACGCCCACCATGAAGCCCGCCACAGCCGTAATGCCATACAGAACCGTCCGCCTGGGATAGCGGTCGGCCAATTTACCCCCCAGCCAGTAGCCCAGCGTCAGGTAAATCATCACCAGCCCGATCAGATTGGCCCAGATAAAGAGCGAAGTGCCGAAATATGGCGCGAGCAGCCGGGATGCGCTCATCTCCACCGTCATCACCACAGCGCCGCAGAAGAAGACCAGCAGCAACAGCACTGCCTTAGCCGCCCTTGTGCGCGGTTCTACTTGCTCAAGCGCCTTATTTCCCGCTCCTGCATTGCCCTCTGTGCCGGCTATCGTCTGCCGCTGATTATCCGTTGTGGTTGCCAAACATTTGCTCCTGCATAACAATACAGGGCAAGTCACACATACCCTGTCCGGCCATTATACAGTGCAGGACGAAAGGCGGGCAAGCGGTACGGAGTCGTAGATCGTAAGTCATGCGTCGTGCGCCTATCTCCCGACTTACGATCTACGACTAGCGACTTGGGCTTACCCCGATACAAAGGCTCTGGTCAGCTTTTGGTGATGCTTTTCTCAGGAAATAAGAGAGTTCGGGTACAACATGAAGCATGGACAAACCATCTTCACCCAAACTGCGTCTCAAACTGTCTGTGCGTCAACTGGCAACGAAATTGTTGCCAAA
>JBBRDO010000064.1:0-27216 GCA_038203825.1 Chloroflexia bacterium
GGCCAGGGCCTGGTAGAGTACGCTCTAATCCTCGTCTTGATTGCCATCGTCGTTATCGTTATCCTGACCTTCCTGGGCGGCCAGGTTGGCAGCACATTCTCACGCATCAGCTCCGGCCTCAAGCCATAAATAACGAGCCGCCGGAAGTGCAGAATGGAGACCCCAATGGGTCTCCATTCTGCACATATATCCAGGTAACTTGCCTGCACCCAAAGTATTAGGACTATCAGGCCACTTGTAACGGTATCGGTATAGGAGTAGAGGGCTATTACGCACGCTAAAGCGATAAAGTAAGATATGAATGTAATCGGGCACAGCAGGAAAATAAACAGTGCCAACTGTGCCAAATAATCATCACTATCCGCTATATTCTTTAGGAGAAAACAATGCGCGCTAAGATCGAACAGTTGAAGAAGAAGGGCCAGGGCCTGGTAGAGTACGCTCTAATCCTCGTCTTGATTGCCATCGTCGTTATCGTTATCCTGACCTTCCTGGGCGGCCAGGTTGGCAGCACATTCTCACGCATCAGCTCCGGCCTCAAGCCATAATACGCTTTCGGAGTGTGTCGAAAAGGAACCCCTACGGGGTTCCTTTTTTGGTTTATTTTCTAGAGTTGTCGACCGAAAGCAAACTTACTTCTTGGTTGGAGTACGAGTAGTAGGGGTGGTCTTTGCTGTTGGCCTGGCTGCCGGTTTTGCTACCGGAGGCGGGGATCCGTTCTTCGACAGGCGCCCGTTAGCGGCCACCGGTAGTTTGACAGAAGTCGGCTTTGGAGCAGGTAACTTCACGACGGGGGCAGCCTGGGCGACGGCGTTGCCGCCCGTGCCGTTTTGTTCGACATGCTCCTCTGTGAGCACTTCCAGTTCCTCGTCGCTGATCATCTTGCCGCTCTTGTCGGTACGGGGGATGCGGGCTATGGAAGCTACTTCGTCGCCGCCCTTCATGTTCATAACGGCCACGCCCTGCGCGGGTCGCCCTTTGTGCGGTATTGCGTCGGCGAACATTCTTATTACCTGACCATTGGTGGAGATGACCACGAGGTCGTCGTCAACATTCACCACGCGCGCCACTCGGATCGGGCCGCCCTTATCTATGACGGTGATTGCACGTACGCCACCGCCTGCGCGTCCCTGGCGAGGGAACTCCTTGAGGTGAGTGCGCTTGCCCATGCCTTTGCTGGTGACAATCAACAGCGAGGCGGGCGAGTCGGCGTGGATCACATCCATGCCCACTACTTCGTCACCCTTAGCGAGTCTTATAGCTGCTACGCCGGCGGTTGCGCGGCCCATCGGGCGCACGTCCTTTTCGGAGAAGCGGATCGCCTGCCCTCTGCGAGTGGCGACGAATACATCGCCGTTGCCGTGTGACAATCGCGAAGCCGCCAACTCATCGCCTGGTTCCAGATTGAGGGCAATTATGCCGGTTGAACGCACGGCAGCGTAATCGCTGAGGGCGGTCTTCTTGATCTTACCCTGCTTGGTAGCCAGCACCAGATATTCGGCATCGGTCTTGAAGTCACGTATTGCTATCAGGCCGGTTACAAGCTCGTTGGGCTCGAGCGACACCAGGTTTACCAGGGGTAAGCCCTTTGCCTGCCTGCCCGCGTCGGGTACTTCATGTGCTTTAAGCTGGTAGACTTTGCCTTTGTTGGTCAGGAAGAGCAGGCTATCGAGGGTGTTGCAGGTGATAAGGTGCTGGACAGCGTCCATCTCACGAGTGACCATGCCGATTATGCCTTTGCCACCGCGATTCTGACGCTTGTAGGTGTCATGCGGCAAGCGCTTGACATAGCCTCTGTCGGTGATCGTAACGAGCACCTGGAGATCGGGGATCAGGTCTTCATCGCTGAATTCACCGGCGGCGGTTTCGACGATGCGGGTTCTGCGAGGATCGCCATACTTGGCTTTGAGCTCCTGAAGGTCTGCCTTGATCAGGCCGTACATCTTTCTTGGGCTAGCGAGGAGATCTTCCAGGTATGCGATCTCTTTCAGGACGCCTATGTACTCATCCTCGATCTTCTTCCGTTCGAGGGCAGCCAGTCGTGCCAGCCGCATATCGAGAATGGCCTGAGCCTGCACGTCCGAGAACTTGAACGTTGTGCGCAGGTTGTGCTTGGCCGACTCAGTGGTTCTGCTTGCGCGTATAGTGCTTATGACGGTGTCCAGGTTGTCAAGAGCTATCTTTAGCCCTTCAAGGATATGCGCGCGCTCCTGAGCCTTCTTGAGGTCATAGCGGGTCCTTCTCGTGATAACTTCGTACCGCCACTCAATGTGGTATTGAAGCGATTTCTTAAGGCCCAGCACGCGGGGCTCATTGCCGTTCACGAGAGCCACCATGTTCACGCCAAAGGTGGACTGCATGGTGGTGTACTTAAACAGAAGGTTCAGCACCTTCTTGGGTTGCGCATCGCGCTTCAGCTCTACTACAAGGCGCATGCCGTTGCGGTCTGACTCGTCGCGGACCAGGCTCGCGCCGGGCAACTTGTCGTCGCTGATCAGCTCGGCGATCTTCTCGTGCAAAGTAGCTTTGTTTACCTGGAAGGGGAGCTCGGTAACGATAATACTGTAGCGTCCGGCCCTGCTTTCTTCGATGTAGGCTTTCGCTCGCATGACCACGCGGCCCCTGCCGGTGGCATAGGCTTCGCGTATGCCTTCGACACCGAGGATCAGGCCGCCTGTCGGAAAATCGGGGCCGGGGATGAACTGCATAAGATCTTCGACGGCCGCATCAGGATTGTCAATCAGGTGTATCGTGGCGTCCGCAAGCTCGCCGACGTTATGGGGCGGTATGTTGGTTGCCATACCAACCGCGATGCCTGAGGCTCCATTCACGAGCATGGCAGGCAAACGGGCCGGAAGCACTGTAGGCTCCTGGGTTTTGTCGTCATAGTTGGACTTGAAGTCGACCGTGTCGCGGTCTATGTCGAGGAGCATCTCGCCGGCGATCTCGGATAGCTTAGCCTCGGTGTACCTCATGGCTGCCGGGGGGTCGCCGTCAACGCTACCCCAGTTGCCCTGTCCGTCTACGAGCGGGTAGCGCAACGAGAAGTCCTGAGCCATACGCGCCAGGGCGTCATACACGGACTGGTCGCCGTGGGGGTGGAACTCTTTCAGTACTTCACCGACGATACCGGCGCTCTTGCGGTAAGGGGTGTTGTGGCGCAAACCCATGCGGTGCATCGCGTACAAGATACGCCTCTGCACCGGCTTCATGCCGTCGCGCACGTCAGGTAACGCACGAGACACGATTACGCTCATGGCATAATCGAGATAAGCGGATCTCATTTCTGTGTCAAGATTGACAGGCTTTATAGTGCCTAATTCCATACTTTCCTGTTCCTCCAAAGCAAAGCTTCGTCTACATTAATATATGCGTCTATACTCTATTATACCTGATTTCGCGGGTTTTCGCCACGTTTTACACATAGTTTTAGCAAATATGTTCTATTTCGTGGGAGGTTGCACGATGCACGCTTTGCGGGGCTGTTGAGGCCGGGGAGTGAGTGCAGTCCGGGGCTCAAAAATGAAGGTAGACTAAGTGATTATGCAGTCTACCTTCACAGCTTAGCTATGTTTGCTAGCGCCCGTTCGTGGGAAAGGCTTACTTGCCGCCGCTTATCAGGGCAGTTATTGCCGGCATGGAAGCTTTTGCGTAGTCTATTATCGGCCAGGAGGCGAAGAAGAAGACCACGACCGCTATAGCAGCGCCCACGAGAGTGTATACGAGGGTGGGGGCAGACCTTGCGACGCGCTCGCCGCGGGCTTCCTCGAAGTACATATACCAGATGACGCGGAGGTAGTAGAATGCGGCCACACCGCTATTGAGGGCGCCAATGACCACGAGCCAGACGAGATTAGATTGGAGGGCTGCCACGAAGACATAGTACTTGCCCAGGAAGCCTATAGTGGGCGGGATGCCGGTGAGGGAGAGCATGAAGAGCATCATCAGCGCGGCAGGGCCGGGAGCCCAGGAGGAGAGGCCGCGGAAGTTGTCGAGCGAGTCGGTCATCTTGTTGCGCTGGAGCCAGACTATGACGCCGAACGCGCCCATGTTCATGAAGAGGTAGGAGAAAAGGTAGAACAGCATGGACGAGATGGCACGTTCGCTGTTGGTGGAGGAAAAGGCTGCGAGGCCGATAAGTATGTAGCCTGTATGGGCGATAGAGGAGTATCCGAGCATGCGCTTGACGGACTTTTGCCAGAGGGCAGTCAGGTTGCCGAGGGTCATAGTCAATACGCTGAGTATGATAACGATGGGAACCCACTGGTCAGAAGCGGCGCCGAGCGCCTCGGTGAGGATACGAATCAACCCTACGAAGCCTGCGGCCTTAGGGCCCACCGACATGAAGGCTGAGAAGGGCGTAGGCGCGCCCTGATAGGCATCAGGGGTCCACATGTGGAAGGGCACGGCAGCTATCTTGAAGCCAAAGCCTGCAATAAGCAAGACCATGGCGAGCAGAAGTCCACCGTTGTTCGCGAGACCGCCGCCAGTGCTAACTATCTCGGCGACCTTTTCGCCGATGAGGCGCAAGTTTGTATAACCGGTGTTGCCGTAGAGCCAGGCCATACCATAGACGAGGATAGCAGTGGAGAAGATGCCCAGCAGGAAATATTTGAGGGAGGCTTCGTTAGAGAGTTGGTCGCCGCGAGCAAAGCCTGTGAGGATATAGACGGCGATGGACATTAGCTCGATGCCGACAAAGAGGGTAGTAAGGTCGGTAGACGCCGAGGTAAACATCATGCCGCAGGTTGCCAGCATAAGCACAGAGTAATATTCGCCGATGGCCATCCCTCTATCACGCACATACTGGATCGAGAGCAAAGTGCCCACGATGCCGGTGCCAAGGGATAGCATCCTGAAGAAGAGGCCAAGATTGTCGGTGACAATCATGTTGTTGAAAGATTGCGTGTTAAAGATGGAACTGCCGATTATGTTGTTGAAATAGAGGATGCACACAATGAAAGCGATCACATAGCCGGTGATGCTTACCCCCGCCAACAACGGGCTTTTGTCGCGGCGACCCTTCGTAAAGAGGTCCACAAGGATCGTGATAATGGCGAACAGCGCCACTATCAGTTCCGGCAATATAGACTCTATATTGAGGTTAATTCCGCTATAGTCGATAGTCATATTCGCTCCTGATGACGGGTCAAGGGTTGAGGCTCAGGACAGAGGCCGTTGGGCTTTGTGTGCTGTCCTCTTTATTTGAAGAACATAGCAAAGATGCTGGGCACCTGTGCGGTTGCGGTTGATACGGTTGTGAGCAGCGCGTGTGAGGCTGGCTGGATAAGGTCGAGGATAGGGCCGGGATAAACACCCACGAACAGGCTCAGAGCGCCCAGCACAACAAGCGAGCCGGTTTCTATGGGGTCCAGGTCTTTGAAGTGACGCACCGCAGCCACGGTCTTATTGAACATGACACGCTGGAACATCCAGAGGAGATACCAGGCCGAGATGATGATAACCAGCGTTGTAATTGTGCCAACGACCCAGTTGGAGCGAAACGCGCCGAGCATAGACAGGAACTCACCGATGAACCCGCTGAAGCCCGGCAAGCCGACCGATCCGAAGATCATAACGCCGAACAAGAAGGCAAAACGCGGCATGGATTTCGACATACCACCCATGTCGGCGATGCGGCGGCTGTGCAGGCGATTGTAGATGACACCCACACAGAGGAAAAGACCACCCGTGAGCAGGCCATGGGAGAGCATGACTATTATCGCGCCGTCGATACCCTGCGTGCCGGCGTCGTAGCCTAGCTGTTGGAGCCAGATGCCGGTAAAGAGGCCCAGCGTCACGAATCCCATGTGGCTCACAGAGGAATAGGCCACGAGCTTTTTCAGGTCGGGCTGCACGACGGAGACCATCGCTCCGTAAATGACGGCTATCACAGAGAGGCCGACCATGATCGGGGCGAAGGTCGATGCGCCGGCAGGCGTGATGGGGAGGGCAAACCTGATGAAGCCGTAGGCGCCCATCTTGAGGAGAACGCCGGCAAGGATGATAGAGCCCGCGGTCGGGGCTTCCACGTGGGCGTCGGGCAACCAGGTATGGAACGGGAACATGGGAACCTTGACCGCGAACGCGGCGGCGAAGGCCAGGAAGACCCAGTTTTGCAGGTCGTGGGCCATGCCCGGTCCCTGGAGCTGTAGATCGAGAATGTCCAGGGTTTGGGGGCTGGAGTTGAGGTAAAGGGCGATAATGGCCACCAGCATCAAGAGCGAGCCGGCGAGGGTGTAGAGGAAGAACTTGATGGCAGCATAGATCTTGTTGGACGAGCCCCATATGCCTATCAAGAGGGCCATGGGAACGAGCATTACTTCCCAGAAGATGTAGAAGACGAAAAAGTCGAGGGCTACGAAGACGCCCATCATACCTGCCTGGAGGAGCAGAAGCACAATGTAGAATTCGCGTACTCTGGTCTTGATGGGAGCCCAGGAAACCAGGATGGAGATGACCATGAGAAGCGTGGTCAGCACGAGCAGGAGGAGGGAGAGTGCGTCAGCACCCAAATGGTACCTGATCTTAAGGTCAGGCAGCCAGACGAATAGCTCCTGGAAGTCGAAGCTGTCGGCCTGGGCGATACCTGAGTTGAAGTACTTGCTCATGTAGAGGGCGAGCGCGACCACAGAGATGATCAGGTCAATCACAGCGCCGCCCAGGGCGACCCAGCGTATCACATCGCCGTTCCTCTTTTTGGTGGCGTCGTCTGATCGCTCGTTGTATTTCACAAAGAGCAAGACCACCGCCGTCAACACCGGCAGATATACCATGATGGACAGTATGGGAAAGCCACCCAACATATTTTGGTCCACTAAGTCACTCCTCTGATCGTGATACGTGTGATGTGCGTGATAAGTGATACGTAAGGACAGTCGAGATATCACTTATCACTTATCACTTATCCTTTAGGCAAGATGAAGAACAGATAGGTCACGAGGACTAGCAGCCCCACGCCTATGGCTAGGGCGTAGCCCTGTACAAAGCCTGTTTGGAGGCGGCGCAGTCTGCCGCCCCAGTTAGCCATGAGTCCTGCCACGCCATTTACAGCGCCGTCAATGACCTTCTGGTCGAAGCGCCACAACCCGTAGGCAATGGCCTTGCTGCCGTCTACTATTACTCTCTGATAAAACTCGTCAAAGTACCATTTGCGCAACAGGGCGTTGTACAGCCCTGGCAAAAGCCGGGTAAGGGCGGCGGGCATCTCTGTCGCCCTGTAGTAAGCGAGCCAGGCGACGAAGATGCCGCCTATGGCAACCATCGTGGAGATAACGAGTATCATGGTGGTTTGCTGGCTGAATCCGGCCTCGATCTCTTTGCCATGTTCTGTGGCGAAAGCGAAGACCGGGCGGAGGAAATCGTGTATCCAACCCATGTCGGGAGGGAAGCCAATAAAGCCGGCTATGGCTGCGGGGATGGCCAGGATAACCAGGGGTATCCAGATGAGGGGCATAGTGCGCTCAACGGGCTCGCTGTCCAGCACTTTGGCTGCCTCTTTGGGCACATTGTCCTTGCCGTAGAAGACCACGAAGACGAGGCGGAACATGTAGAGCGCGGTCAAGAAAGCGGCGGCCAACAAAAGCGCGCCCACCAGCCAGTTGCCCCTCAGTATTGAGCCTCCGATGATCTCGTCCTTGGACCAGAAGCCCGCGAGCGGGATGATGCCCGCGTTAGCGAGGGATGCTATCAGGAAGGTCCAGAAGGTGATTGGCATGCGCTTGCGCATCTGGCCCATGTTGCGTATGTCCTGGGACTCGACGGTGCCGTGTACGCCTGCGTGGTGCATGCCGTGGATGACCGAGCCGGAACCAAGGAAGAGAAGACCCTTGAAGAAAGCATGGGTCACGAGGTGGAATATCGCGCCCACCCACGCGCCGACGCCGAGGCCCGCGAACATATAGCCCAGCTGGGAAACGGTGGAGTAGGCTACCACCTTCTTTATATCTGTTTGCGCCAATGCAATGGTCGCGCCAAGCAAAGCGGTCGTTGTACCGATGATTGCTACTACGAGGAGAGCATCAGGGGCCATAGCGAAGAGCGGGTTGAGACGGGCAACCATATAGACGCCGGCCGTGACCATCGTGGCCGCATGTATCAGAGCGCTAACGGGGGTAGGACCTTCCATGGCGTCAGGTAACCACACGTGGAGCGGGAACTGCGCGCTCTTGCCCATCGCGCCCATGAAGAGTAAGAGGCAGATAATAGTCATGTTGCCGAGCAAGAGAGGCTGGTTGTTCTGGAACATGTTCTCGGCGGCTGCGAAGATGTCGGTGTATCTCAGGTCGGTGGCCAAGGTGCTGAAGTTGACAAAGAGGAGCATTATGCCTAGCTCAAAGCCGAAGTCGCCAATGCGGTTTACGATGAAGGCTTTCTTGGCCGCATCGCTGGCTGATTTCTTGTTGTACCAGAAGCCGATGAGCAGATAAGAGCTAAGGCCCACGGCCTCCCAGCCAACGAAGAGAAGAAGCAGGTTATTCGACAGCACCAATATGAGCATGCTGAATATGAAGAAGGGGAGAAACGAAAAGAAGCGGGCGACGCCGCTATCCACACGCTCATCGTCCGCCATATATCCATTGGAGTAGAGATGCACGACGGAGCCGACACCGAGCACCACCATCAGCATGACGGCGGTCAGAGGATCGACCAGGAAGGCTATATCAACCTTGAAATCGCCGGAGGGTATCCATGTATAGAGGCTGTATTCGAACGGCGCTCCGCCCGGCCTGTTCAACACGTCTATAAAGATGCCCACGGCGATCAGAAATGCCAGAAACACAAGACCTGTGGCTATCCAGCCTGCTCTTGCGCCCAGTCGCCTGCCGAACAGCCCGTTAATGACGCTGGCTATCAGCGGCAGCAGTAGCACAACCCAGACGATATTTAGAAAGAAATCTTGCATCCACTCCTCCGAGAAAATATAGCTCAGGAACCGGAAACCAGGGACCGCCTGATTTCTACTCTTGCATTAAGTCGATGTCGGTAGTATCAACGGTGGGCTTCTGCCGTACCAGAGAGATGATGATAGCGAGACCGACAGCGGCTTCAGCGGCAGCTATGGTCACGACGAACACCACGAAGTTCTGCCCGGCCATTGAATTGAGGGAAGTACTGAACGCTATCAGGGACAGGTTCACCGCGTTCATCATCAACTCGGCGCTCATGAAGATGACCAGCACGTTACGCCGTGTCAGCACCCCGATGAACCCCAGGCAAAAGAGTATCGCGCTGACCATCAGGAACCATGACAAAGGCACCCCTGTTGTTTGCGACACTGTAGATATCTGATCCATCCCCATCCTCCATAAAGCTTGACTACTGACGACCGACAACAAGTGTAATGAGTTACTTCTTCTCGGTTGCTTCCACGCCCGAGGTCGTGCCGGCGCCTATTGCGTCGGGCTGATCTACCATTGGCTGTTCATGCTCTTTTATCACGGCATCGGGCGCGTATGTTACGCCGAGGGCGGGCAGGAGCTTCTTCTCGATCTGGTCTTCCTGCGACGAATTGGACATTGAGCGCCGTCCAAGGGAGATGCCGAGCGAGGGCATAATTTCCTCAACCTCGGCAGGCTCTTCTTTGCGCGAGAGGACAATAGCGCCGATCACAGCCAGCAGAAGTACCAGAGACGCAATTTCAAACGGCAGAAGGAACTGGGTGTAAAGAGTCTGTCCCAGCACCTGCACATTGCCTCCCTGCGCCAATATAAGCTCGTTATTCCAAACGACCTGCTGGTTGCCTATGATATCGCCGAGATGCACGCTGCGGGGCTGTGAACTGAAAAGGATGATGAAGAGCAATTGCACGAGGAGTATCAAGCCGACGGGCCATGCAACCACCAATTGAGCAGTGTGCATGCCTTTTAGCTTCGGACCCTCATGCAAGCCGAGGAGCATGATCACGAAGAGGAAGAGCACAAGGATAGCGCCCGTGTAAACGAGGATCTGCAAAGCCGCCAGAAACTCGGCCCCAAGCATCACGTACATGACTGCCAGGTTGAAGAAGGCCATAATGAGCCACAGAGCTGAATGCACCGCGTTCTTGCGGGTGATCATCATTATGCCCGATATGACGGCCAATCCGGCCGACGGCAGGAATATAAGCTGCCCTAGCGGTGGCAACGGAATCTTTATGTCACCTATCGAAATATCCATGCTTCCTCCAGGCATGATACGTAAGATGTAGAAATATGAGAGCTGACGACTATATCTTACAAGAATGCCGATTTTCTAGGTCTAACCACTCAGGTTTGCCTGAGCTGTCCTGTTCTCTGCTTCGCGGTTGCTACTCATTTGCTTGAGTGACACCTGCCGCGCCTACTGCACGTGCCTGGGTATCCAGGCGCTCGTTTAGCTCGGCCATGTAGGTCTTGCCGAGGTCGATCAGTTGGTCTTTGTTGTAGATCGTGGTGCCACGGTTGGTGGTTGCCATCTCAAAGTGGTGGCTCATGATTATAGCCTCCACGGGACAGACTTCCACGCATAACCCACAGTACATGCAGCGCGTCTCGCTGATCTCGTAGTAGAAGCTGAGCGAGCGGGCGCGAGGATCGGCAGGGTCGAGGCCCTTTGTATAGTAGTGCTCGAAGGGCTTCCAGTCGCCGGTGTGGTCGGCTCCTTGCCTGTCATCCTCGATTACGCCGATAGAAATGGCGTCAACGGGACAGATCTGGGGGCAAAGTCCACAGCCGACGCACTTTTCGCGGCCCGTTTCAGGGTGGGGCAGCAGCGCCACCGCGCCTCTGAATCGAGGCGATAGCTCGCGCATCGCATCGGGGTATTCAACGGTGACCGTGGGGGCAAAGAATGCCCTCAATGTCACGAAGAAACCCGCTACCTGGTTTACTAATTCCATGATTCCCTCTCTCCTCTTGCCGATGACCGGTGCCCTTTATATCCAGAGTTACGTTTCTTCTGCCTGACGCGTCCCACGAGATTTATCGCCGCGTAGAATGTGGTGCCGCGGGCTTATCACGATAATCAAGGCTCCCGTGTGACGCTAACAGTGCGGGCTTCGCTGTCGATCGTACCCCGGCCGCCTTGCACGTTTCGCACCAGGATAACCGAGCGATCCACAAGCACAGGGCGCTCCGCCCTACCGAACCAGCTAATGCCTGCAACCTTCGAGAAGGCATATATGACGCCCAGTCCGAAGGCGATCTCTATTATCGCAACTATCCACCAGAACCACTGAGTGTACGTGGCGGCCTGCACAGCCAGCGACACACCGGCTGCGGGTGGCGGGAAGAAGATCAGCTTCAAGATAGCGATTAGCGCTATGTTGAGCAGGACGACAGGCAGGAATACTTTCCAGCAGAGACCCATCAGTTGGTCATAGCGGAAGCGAGGAAGCGTCCAGCGCAACCAGTAGAAGGTGAAGATCAGCAGGAATATTTTGATGAGCATCCAGATGATGCCGGAACCGAACAGGCCGCTGATGAAAGGAATGCCGGAGAGGCTTTGCCCGCTGTCGAAGAAAGACGAGAATGGCGAGCTCCAGCCGCCAAAGAAGAGCACGGACATTAGCGCGGACATGGTAAAGACTGCATTGAACTCGGCAAGCTGGAAGAGGCCGAAGCGCATACCGCTATATTCAGTGTGATAGCCCGATACCAATTCCGACTCGGCCTCGATAAGGTCGAACGGGGTACGGCTGGCCTCAGCCAGGGCCGATGCGAAGAAGATCACGAGGGCTACAGGCTGCAAGAGCACAAACCAGATGCCGGGTTGATAGGCAGCGTGAGCGGCGTTCTGTGCGTTCGTGATGTCTACCAGGCTGAGCGAGCCTGCCATGATGAATATGCCGACAAGAGAGATGCCGAAGGTGAGCTCGTAGCTGAGCACCTGGGCGGAGGCGCGCATAGCGCTCAGCAGAGCGTACTTGCTGTTTGAGGCCCAACCGGCCATGAGGACGCCGTAAACGCCGAGCGAGGAGAGCGCCAGTGCGACCAGCATGGCCACGCCCACATCAGCAATGTAGAAGTTGACATTTACGCCGAAGAGATTAATGCTGCCGGGACTCCAGGGTATTATGGCGATGATGGCGAGGCTGGCGAAAGACGCCACGATAGGAGCCAGGAAGAAGACGGGCTTGTCCGCGTCCTTCGGCGTGGTGTCTTCCTTCTTGAGCATTTTGATCATATCGGCAAAGCTCTGGAACAAGCCGATTGGCCCTGCTCTGTTCGGCCCCTGCCGGGCCTGCATGTGCGCCCCGACTTTACGCTCGCCGTAAATGATGTAGGCTACTGTTACGAGGCCGAGATTCAAAATGATGAATCCCAGAATAGCCCTTAGCAATAAAAGTACCCAGTCCATGTTGCCTCCCCTGGCGGTTCCTCGATCTTACGGACGACGGACGACGGACGACTGACGACCGTAGTCGGTCTGGTTAGTCTGCCCATTTAGCTCGGGTTCTTTGTTGCCTGGCCCGAGCTAAACCTGGTTGATGCTTACTCTCCGGCCACCAACGCCCCGGCGCTCATGGGCGCGAGCGCGTCCATATGTACGTTGGGGGCAAGCTGCACCGTTATCTCTACAGCCTTCTTTGTGCCCGTGCCGTCGTTCGTTATCTGATAGCGGGCGGAGCGCACAGCCGCGTTGGTTCCCGACTGCTCCATCGACATGGCGAGGAAGGCTGTACCTTGCGGCACCCCATCATACACCTTTGAGACCGCGTAGACAGGGTCTGACTGCGGTGCGCCCGAGATCGTGATCCGGACGGGAACCTGGTCGGTGATGCCCATGCTGATCGCGTCCTTGGTGTTGATGTGCAGGCGGGGGTCGGGCTCGATCCTGCTGAGGCCGTAGCTCTGCCTGCTGAGTGTGCCCGTATGGTAGGGGAACACAGCAAAACCGAAGGTCGCCAGCAGAGTGTTGCTGCCTGTTTCGGTGCCATCCGATGCCGCGCCCGAAGGAACCCATATTTTGGCCTTGCCGCTCGCGGTGGCGAAGCCGTCTTTGTAGAGCACGGGAGTGCCTGCGTCGGTTTTGTCGACACAGGGCCACATGAGGCTGCGCACCTTTAGCTGCTTGAGAGAAATGGCCGCCGGCATGGGGATGATATCGTCGATGAATTCGGTCATGTCGAGGCGAGCATAGCTCATGCCCGCGTACTGAGGTACGACTGAAGCTATTTCGTTGAAGATGGCGTTAGGCTGGTAGGAGGACTGGAACACGCCAAGTCTGGAACCCAGAAGGCCTATTATCTGCAGGTCGGGGCGCGTTGAGCCGACAGGCTGTATCGCTGCGCGTACTTTTTGCACGCGGCGCTCGGTGTTAGTGAAGGTGCCGTCTTTCTCGGCGAAGGTAGAGGCGGGCAGTATGACGTGAGCGTACTCGGCGGTTTCATTCACGAAGACGTCCTGCACTGCCAGGAACTCGAGCTTGGAGAGCGTCTGGCGAACCTTCATGGCGTCAGGGTTGTCGCTGCCGAGGACGGGGTTGGAGCCGATCACCCACAGCGCCTTGATATCGCCGCTGTCTATCGCGTCGAGCATGGCGGCGAGGCTAAGGCCCGGCTCGGACGGCACTTCGGGTATGACTCTATCGGGGTCTGTGGACCATTTTTCTTCAAGCTCACGAGCGTTGTCGGCGTTCACGGGGCGATAGCCGGGGAACATGCCGGGCTGGCAACCCATATCGTTCGCACCCATGCTGTTGCTCTCGGAGACGAGGGGATTGACACCCGCGCCCTCGCGTCCCACGTTGCCTGTCAGAAGAGCAAGGTTGGTGAGTTGGGCGACGGCTGCGACTGTCAGGGTGTAGGGGCCGGAGGCGGGGAAGACAATCGTGGAGGGCGGGAAGGCTGTATCGCCGCGCTTCACGTCGGAGTTCTTGATGGCGTCTGCGTAGTTTGGCTGGGCAGGCTCAGTCGCCAGGGACTCGACGGGAATGGGCAGGTCGCTGGGGTGGGTGAAGTGCGCCAGGTGTGCAGGGCCTTCTGAGGTGCCACCGGTGGCGTAGATATAGGCTGCTGCCACAATATCGCCGGTGGCGACGCCAGTGGCTTTGCTTACGCTATCAAGGGAGAAGGAGTCGCCTGCCAGCACGCTGAGGAAGGCGGCGGAGTGCTCTGTCTTGCCGTCCAGGTAGGCCTGGTCCTGTAAACCGGCGTCGAAAATCACGCGGGCTATACCGCCCAGCAGGATCTCCTCTGTGCCTGCCCTCGGAGCGAGCCACAGAGTCGCCCATTCGCACATCTGCTGGTGCCTGGGGCTTATCACGATCAGCTTCTTGTTCATCAAGCGGATCATTCGCTGTAGCTGGTTGGCATAGACGGGGTGGGTCTCGAAGATGCTGTCTCCCGCGAGGATGATAGCGCCGGCTTTCTGGCGCGTATCGATCAGGTTGTTGGTCTGGGCAGGATAGCCGAGCATGTCGCTGAGTACCTGCAATACCTCCGCTTCCTGGGCACGTCCATCGTAGTCAATGTTGTTTGTGCTGAGGCCGACACGGGCGACCTTCTGCAAGAGATAGTTCTCCTCGTTGGTCAGCTTGGGCGAGGCTATCACGCCGACGGCGCCCTTGTATTCTTTCAGCCTGGCAGCCACCGTGTCAAGTGCGTCGTCCCATGTACTCTGGGCCAGGCGGCCTTCCTTGCGCACGAGAGGCACGGAAATGCGGTTGTTGGAGTTCACGAAGTCCATGGCGAAGCGGCCCTTGACGCAGGTTACGCCGTCGTTGACGCCGAGGGAATCGTCGGAGCGCACTTCGTAGACCTGGTTGCGGGTTGCGCCCAGCTTGATCGTGCAGCCAACAGAGCAGTATGTGCAGGTGGTGTCGGTCTTCCTCTGCCACCAGTGGTGCTCCATCTTGAGGTTGATGCGGCTGGAAAGGGCGCCCACGGGGCATACTTCGACGCACATACCGCAGGAGGTGCAAGGGGTATCGAGGAGAGACTTGCCGAAGGGCGCGTCAATCAGGGTCTCGACGCCGCGCTCGACGAAGGCCAGGGCGGTCGCGCCTACCACTTCGTCGCACTCGCGCACGCAGCGCCCGCAGACGACGCAGCGGTCGCGGTCAAGATCGATGGCGGGCGAAAGGCGCTCGGCGGGACGCACCATCTTGGGGCGTCGGGTATCTTCGCCGGTTACACCGTACTCGTAGCCGTAGTCTTGCAGACGGCAGTCACCGTTGGCCTCGCAGATGGGGCAGTCGACAGGGTGGTCGGTATCAAGGGCTTCCATGACCATGTTGCGCTGCTGCCACACGTTGTCGTTGATGGTGCGTACTTCCATGCCGTCGGTAGCGGGTGTTGAGCAGGAGGTTACAAGCTCGAAGCCCTTGCGCCCGGACACTTCGACCACGCACATTCTGCATGCGCCGAACGCCCGCAGACCGGGCAGGTAGCAGAAGTTGGGTATTTCGATGCCGATCATGCGGCAGGCATCCCACACATAGACCCCGTCGGGGACCTGCACTTTTGTACCGTCTATAGTGATTGTGATCATTTTGGCTGCTGCCATGTCTGCTCCTCGATCTCTTTCTTATAGCCACATTCTATCTTGCTTGCTGCCTATGTATGACATAGTTAGTGCTGACTACTGTGTCCGCTGCTCTGCTATACGGCGCTATCAAGCTTGCAGCCAGTTGTCAACTTGCAAGTCTGCGATCCTATTGAAGTGCTTTACATTGTTGGTAACCATCACCAGATCGTAAACCAGGGCTGTGCTCGCAATCAGTATGTCGCCTTCACCTATCAGCTCTCCACGCCGGTAAAGGTCGGCGTAAACATCAGCAGCACGGTCAATAACCTCATCAGTGAGAGCCAGGATGTCGCTTATCGAACATAGTTCTGCAAACGCTCTTAGTTTACTGGTTGCTCTACGTGGTTTCAAGCCCCTCAGTATCTCATAGCGAGTCATCAGGGAAAAGCTGAGTTCGCGATGCGCGAGGAGATATTCCTCAATACGCGCCACCACGGTAGGCTCCCGGCGCATATAGGCGGACAGAGTATCGGTATCCAGTAGCACCTGGTGAGACAACATTAGTGCTCCGACGCACGCTCATCAAAGAAGTTGCTTCTATCCAATGCTATATGCTCGATTTCGCTAATCTCCTCCTCGGACAAGCCGTCGTACACACTACCCGCAAGTTCGGTTACTTCCTTCGGAGTTAAACGCCTCTTAACTATGATGCGGACCTGTTGACCTTCAGCCAGGTCAATATCTTCGGGATTGACCGGCTTGAAAGCGCCATCCTCGAACACCGCATCTAAAGTCTGTGCTATCGGTTTAGGCATAGCCAAGGGCGACCTCCTTCCCTATCTTTCACTGCTACAGATAGAGCGCTTTGCTGATTTACTCTACCGCTGTACAGCCTTACCGGCCGTGGCCACCGGCGCCGTGCCTGTGCCGCCGTTCTGCGTGATAGCCCCGAACTGCTTGCGATAGCGCTCGCCAATCCTGGCGGGCAGGAAGGTTTCCTCCAGCCATGCGGGCGTGTGCTTGGTGCCGCTCTTCTCGCGGTCTACGAGCACCTGACACTGGCCGGCCTTGCAGTGCTTGTCGTTGATGTGCTCCAGGAACTCATCGAGGAAGTAGCGCAGGCCACCTACGAGGGGGAGAGGCGCTGTCTGGCCGAGGCCGCACAGGGACATCTCCACTATGTGGTCGCTCCACTTCTTCATGACGTCGATGTCTTCGGGCTTGCTGTTGCCCAGCGCAACCCTGTCTACCATGTGCAAGAGGTTCTTGGTGCCTACCCTGCACGGTACGCACTTGCCGCAGGACTGGTAGCGGTTGAAGCGCCCGAAGTAGCGGCTCATGTCGACGATGCAGGTTCTATCGTCGTAAACGACGTAGCCACCGGAACCCATGGTGCCACCGTACTGGTCGAGCGACTTGAAGTCCATGATCACGTCGAGGTACTCTGCAGGCAGGCAGCCTCCGGACGGGCCCCCGGTCTGGATGGCCTTGAAAGGGTGGCCTTCCTCGGGACCCCCACCACAGGTGTAAACGAGGTCGCGCATTGTGCGGCCCATGGCCATTTCGTAGATGCCTGTGCGCTGGATCGAACCCATGAGGGTGAACAGCTTGGTGCCGTTGCCGTTTTCCGTGCCGATGGCTTTGAACCAGTCAGCGCCATGCATAATGATCTGGGGCACGCATGACATGGTTTCGGTGTTGTTTACTACTGTGGGCAGGTTGAATAGGCCTGCTTCGACCGAGCGCGGGGGCTTGGTACGGGGCATGGCGCGCTTGCCTTCCAGACCGAACATAAGAGCCGAGGCTTCCCCAGATATATAGGCGCCGCCACCCATTTCTACGTCCACGTGGCAGGTGAAGCCGGAACCCATGATGTTCTCGCCCAGAAGCCCGGCGGCGTAGGCCTGCTGTACTGCTACCTTCTGCCGGTGGATCGCAAGCGGGTACTCGTCGCCTATGTAGATGTAGGCCCACGGGGTGCCTACAGCAAAGCACTGGATTACCAACCCCTCGATGATCTGGTGGGGATCGCCTTCGTGCAGCGCCCGGTCCTTGAAGACGTTGGGTTCGCCTTCGTGCGAGTTGCAGATGACATATTTGGGGGTCTTGCGAGCCTTGCGCCCGCCGTCCCATTTGACGCCCGTGGGGAAACCTGCGCCTCCGCGACCGCGCAGACCCGAATCTGTGACAGTCTTAATCACTTCGTCCGGGCTCATATTGAACAAAACGCGCTTGAGGGCTTCGTAGCCACCACGAGCGATGTAGTCGTCTATTGATTCGGGGTCAATGTAACCCAGGTTGCGCGAGACGATACGCTGCTGGAGCTTCCAGAAGTCAAGCTCTTTGGCGGCGGGAATGCCCTTGATACCAGCTTCCGCGCCGTCCCAGGTCTCCGTGCCATAGATGCACACGGCGAGATCGGGGCGCATGTCACCCCTATTGAGCACACTCTCCAACAATTCGGGAACTTTGTCGGCTGTGATGTGAGCATAGGATATTCGAGGCTGCCCAGGCATGATTATGTCAACTTGGGGCTCGAGGTAGTGTGTACCCATTGGCCCGGCCCGCCGCACTATCGCCTTGGCGTTGTTGGCAGCCATCCATGCGTGGATCGTTTCGAATGTGCTGTCGGCACCATGCGCAACCGACGACGAACCCCAGGGCACTATGATCACGGGCATGGTTGCGCTGGACATGGTGGCCTGCCACCGCTTGCGGGCAGCGTCCTGACGTGCTTCGAATTGCTCGCGCGTAATCTGGGTGCGCGTGGCTACATCTAATGGATAATAGTGTGCTACTTCGGCCATTTCGTGTGCTCCATCTAGTGCTTCGTGTTAGCTTTTACCTGTGCCCGGTTGTTGTGCTGTAGGACCATACAGCAATCTTCTTGCCGCTAGCTCTCTTTTGGCTTCTGCATATAGTTTTCAACCTCGTACCCGGCATAAAGATCCTCGGAGCGCGGGCCAAAACCGTAGTTGCCGGCGTATTTGTGGTGGTCTACTCCGCCCGACAGATTATCACCGACCGGAGGAAAGGTGGCTGAATCATCGCTCTCCCACTGATCAATGATGGTGCTCATCTTTTCGGGGGTCACATGCGAATAGAAGCGGCCCTCCACGTCGACCAGCGGGCCAAGGTCGCAAGCGCCCAGACAGATAGACTGAGGCTCGAAAGTCCAGTGACCGTCGGCGGTAGTCTCGCCGGGGCCGATATTGAGTTTGTCCTCGACGGCCTGCCGCACATGTGCCGCGCCATTAACATAACAACCGGTGCCTTCGCATGACATGATAACATGGCCGGCTCTCGGGCTGTACCTGAAGAATGAATAGAAGGTTAGCACGCCGTACACATTCGCTTCGGGGAGGCCCAGCTCAGCGGAGACCTGGGCAGCAGCAGCCTGCGTGATATAGCCGTACTGCGTCTGCATTTGCTGGAACACCGGGATCATCGCTTCTTCGGGGTCGACGTGGCGATAGTGGTCAAGCAATGCGGTTATTTCAGCGGGCGGGATCTCACGGCTGGGCGCGATTGCGCTGCTGTCTTCGAAGTAGGCGGGCATGGTGCGCTCGTCGTGAGGCACGAGGTGCCCACTACGCACGCTATTCAAGACCTCGCCTACGCTGTCGTCACTGGAAGCCGAGTTACTGCTATTTGTGCTGTCCATGGAGTAATCTTCTCCTCAAGGCAGATAAGTTTAGCTACCTGTCTACTTCTCCAAGTACTATATCGATCGAGCCGATAATGGCGATCACGTCCGAGATCATCGAACCGCCGGACATAACCGGCAGCGACTGAAGGTTTACGAAAGACGCCGCGCGGCAGCGAGCACGATAGGGGTGGTTCTCACCGTTGGATACGATATACCAGCCCAGCTCGCCCTTGGGAGACTCGACAGCCGAGTAGTATTCACCGACGGGGGCTTTGAAGCCGTGTATGGCCAGGATGAAGTGCCTCTGCATGGCCTCGATGCTGGTCATGAGGGCTTCTTTGCCCGGAAGTGCCACACGCATATCGCCGGTCATGACGGGGCCGCCGGGCAGTTGATCTACTGCCTGCTGGATCAGTTTGAGGCTCTGGCGCATTTCTTCCATGCGCACCAGGAAGCGGTCGTAAACGTCTCCGTGGGTACCGATAGGCACCTCGAAGTCGAGCCTGTCGTAGGCGGCGTAGGGGTGTGCCTTGCGCACGTCGTAGGCCACGCCGGAGCCACGCAAGCTTGGTCCGGTCAACCCCCACTGAATAGCGTCCTCAGCAGATATGACACCGACGCCCTTTACGCGGCGCAGGAAGATGGGGTTTTCGGCCAGCAGGCTGTCGTACTCTTGCAAGTGGCCGGGCATGCTGTCCACGAAGACCTTGAGCTTCTCTAGGAAGCCGGGAGGGATGTCCTTGGGGAAGCCGCCCACTCGCTGAGCGTTCAGGGTGAGGCGAGCACCTGTTTGCATTTCCAGCAGGTCGAGGATGGCTTCTCGCTCTCTCATGCTGAACAGGAAGACGGTGATTGCTCCCAGGTCCATGACATGGGTACCAAGCCAGAGGAGGTGGGAGGCGAGCCTCTGCAACTCCGAGAAGATCACGCGCAGGTAGAGGGCACGCTCCGGTATTTCTACGCCCATCAGGCCTTCGACGGCCTGGACGAACGCGAGGTTGCTTGTGAAAGCGGCCACGTAATCCATGCGGTCGGTCCAGGGCACGAACTGGTTGTACTGCCTGTACTCGCCGATCTTTTCCACTCCGCGATGCAAATAGCCAAGGTCGGGGATAGCCTTGCGGATCACTTCGCCGTCAAGCTCCAGCAGGACGCGCAACACTCCGTGTGTCGACGGGTGCGATGGACCGAGGTTCAGCATCATGTCTTCGGTTTGAGGGGTCAGGCCGGTGGTAGGGCCTACACCCGTTTGCACGACGGCCTGTGTAAGTTTCGTTCCTTCGTTTGAATCGGGCACCAAATCAACTTGATCTTCGATAGCCATAGTTCACTCCAATCCTCAGCTTCCAGGTTTCGGTATTCGGCTCACGGGAGAGTTGAGCCAGAGGTTAACATCTGAAAACCTACGAAGTGTAAGTCCCATATCCGAGCAAGGGATAATCTTTTCTAAGCGGATAGCCCTCCCAGTCTTCGGCCAAGAGGATGCGGCGCAGGTCGGGGTGGCCGGCGAAAACGATGCCGAACATGTCGAACGTCTCGCGCTCTTCCCAGTTTGCGGCCTTCCAGATGCCGGCGACGCTATCTATAGTTTCACCGTCGCCGACGGCGGCTTTGACGCGCAGCATGTGGTTCTGCGACATGCTATAGAGGTGTATGACGACATCGAACCGTTTGGCGCGCGAAGGGTAGTCGACGGCCGTCAGGTCGGTAAGGAAGTCATATTCGAGGCCAGGGGTGTCGCGCAGAAGGGTGCAGACCTCGAGGAGGTGCTCTTTGAATACGCGTATGCTCACCTGATCCCTGAACGCCGATACTTCTTCAATTGCACCGGGCATAGCCTCGCGCAGCTTCAGTACGGCGGGGTTTTGCTCGGGGTCAACCCCGGCAGCGGGAGGTGTATAACTGCCTTTGAATGGAACATATCCTGCCATATTACCTCACTGTTTGACGACTGCGTGATAAGTGAGAAGTGATAAGTAACGGGTCTGTCATGTGTCATGCGTCGTCGGCTACCGCTTCAAGGCCTGCTTCTTCTCTGGTTTGGGTCCGGTGCGGGCGATTGTCTGTGTCTGGACGATTTCCTGCAGTTTCAGGATGCCGTAAAAGATTGCTTCAGGGTTGGGTGGGCAGCCCGGCACATAAATGTCGACGGGGACCACTTCGTCGATACCCTGTACCACTGCATAAGTGGGGAACGGCCCGCCCGCACTGGCGCAGTTGCCAACGGCGATGCACCACTTGGGCTCGGACATCTGATCCCAGATGGTGCGCATAACGGGCGCGAATTTCTTGGTGACTGTGCCGCACACAAGCATAACGTCGCTCTGGCGCGGCGAGAACCTGTAGAGCATACCGAAGCGCTCCAGCATGTCGAAGCGCGAGATGCCTACAGCCATCATTTCAATGGCGCAACAGGCCGTGCCGAGTATCAGAGGCCACATTGAATACCTGTGGGCCCAGTTGAAGAGGAAGTCTGCGGTGGTCGTGACCACGCTGGGACGGAATCTGTTTACGATGAGACCCAATCGAGTGCCCCCTTTCTCCATGCGTAGATGTACGCAACTAACAACAATACGATAAACAATACTATTTCCACGAGGCCGTACCAGCCCAGCGAGTTGAAAGCGACGGCCCACGGATAAAAGAACACTGCCTCAATATCGAATACTACGAAGAGCATGGCTATCACGTAGTAGCGGATTGTGTAGCGCGCCTGAGCCTCGCCGATTGGGGGCATGCCGGACTCGTAGGCGGTGTACTTGACCGGGTTGGGGGCTTTCGGGCGCAGGAGAGCCGGGATGAACATCATTGACAAGGCGATAGCCAGCACGAACGTGAAATAAATAGCTATCAAGAGCCAGTTCATCTGGGTCACAGGAACAGAGGTGACAGCCTGCGCCACAGGTGTGGGTGTGGCCTGCGCCAGGGCAGATGCTGGAAGGGCCAAATGGAGCATACTTACCTCCTCTTGGGGATCGGACCGAGCTTTTACTAAGTTCGGCACAAGAATGTGCCAGATGATGACTTGCTGATCCTTGTTTATTCTATCACAATGTTTAAGCCAATACAAGCAGGTTTACGCGTGCGTTGACCACTCTTAATAACACATTAACGAGACGAAATCCAGTTTTGAATTGTGGCACCTAGATATGCGGCAATGAGCCGTTTTACACTCGGTTTTACACGGATTCTGCGGCTTGAGAACAGTGGAGCAAGACCCGTTCCAATATCTCGTCGGGGCACTCCGGATCGTCCACAAAGAACCAGTATTCGCCCATTTGAGTGTTCACCCCGAACTTGTGTCCAGCATAAGTGAAGTCTATCCACGCTTCGGTTACCCAGTCGGTCACAAAGGCTGTCACCTCAGCACCCTCGAGCTTATCGATGTGGTCGCGGAAGGAGAGCCAGTCCACAGTTTGCAGCATATCGCCGAAGTGTCGCGAGCCATCGCCCATTATCATGTCGAAGAGCATAGTGCTCCGCTTGGAGGTAATATCGTGCTAATTCAAGCCCGGAATTACGAACCAACCGATTGCGTAGATATTTAGCACTAGCAACCCCGCACCCATAGTGGCTACCAGTCCCGTTCCAAATCCACGTGCTCGTCCAGTGAGGGGCACTGTCTGCACGGCTTTAGGGCCAAGCACAAGGGCGCCAAGCCCCAGAGAGAGTAGTATGCACACGCTTGATAGCGCGGGGTACATCTCCCTCCCCTGCCACGCCACCAGATACGTGCTGGCCCCGATCACAAGAAAGTACATCAGCACTAATGTCGCCAGCATTACGGCGCACGCTTCTTGTTGACCGCGCGAGAGCGCCCGGCGTGCCAGCAGGATCACACCGCCTACGATAGCAAGCAAAGTAAGCAAGGTGAACGCGTTATATATCCAATCGGGCATCCAGATCGCCTGATTACCGAAAACGCCCCAAAAACTGGTCCAAAGCATCCCGCGGAAAGGCTCCTGAAACCAGAAGAGGTCGCTCAGCTTGTAGATATTGTCGGGCGGGAACATCTGATGCCAGGCGGTCAGCGCCAGCGGATCGCCATAGGCCAGAGTTCGCCAGACAAAGTACCAGCCCGCGATCACGGCTGCCAGCAAGGCAACAATCCCGCTGTCGCGCAGCCATGCACGCAGTGAGTCGCGCCGTACCCAGAAGGCCCATACGATGGGTAGCGCCAGCAAGCCCACGTTGAACTTCGTCAAAAGACCAAGGCCAAGCGCGACTCCCAGCCAGAGCACGCGCCTCCTGCTGTACGGCTGCACCAGATGCAGCACAAGCAAGAACACGATCCAGGCTCCTATGAGCTCGGAAAGATTACTGTTCGAGATGCTGCCGCGAATGAAATCTGCCTGAGGGATCAAAGCTGAAAAGACAGTCGCCAGCACAGGCACCACGCCGGGCGCAGGAGGAGGAACCAAAGCACGCGCCGTCAGGTAGGTCAGCAATACGGAGCCCAGACCCATCAGAATAGAGGGTATGCGCAGCAAGAAAGGCCATATCAGCCAGCGCTCCGAAGGGGGATGGGCAAAAGAAGCGAACGGACCTCCCTGACCGGTGGCGCTCGGGTCGTGGGCGTTTTGCAGGGGCCCGAGACGAGTTAGCAACTCAGGATAGCCGGTGAGCTTGCGCGACGCGATTATGATGCCCGCGCCTATCGTGTAATAAAGGGGTGGGTGAAACGAGTCTGCGACCAGCGCGGGATTGCCGATAGGAGGAAACTCGTGGTGACGCTCCATATACTCTATGTAGCGAAGATGGAGCGATTCGTCGGGCGCTTCAGCGTAGGGGGTCGCTATCGTGTAGGCGGTCACTACCAGAAGATAGAGGATGGCAAGCGCGCACACTATTGTGCGCTCACCTCGTGGAATTCCTGCAATCGTAGAAGGAGAAGCCGGGTGCACCGACTCCGGCGTTATCTCGCTATTGTACGAGGCCAAGCACGTCATCTTCCGAAGTAGGCACGCTAGGTTGGTGCTCGACATCGTCGTGTATCGCAGCGTATGCGCCACCATCGAGGCGTTCCGAGAGCAACTGCCCGCGCTGGCGCAGGTCGGCGAGCTCAAGCTCTGTGCGCTTGACCCTGTAGAGCACTTCTTCAGTCAAGCGCCTGCTGGCGGCTATCAGGTCGGCGAGGAGGCCGATCAGGAAGATCTGGAAGCCAAAGACGAGGGCAATCAAGGTAACAATGGTGGTGGGCGTGTGGCGGTCGAACGTCTGGCGGAAGTTCATGCCCTCCTGGAAGAAGTAGTGGAAAAGGATCTTCACTATGCCGAAGCCCGCTATCGCAAGCAAGAAGAAGCCTATATAGAAGAAGACTTTAAGAGGCTCGTACATGGAGTAGAGGCGCACTATGGTCGCGCCCGATTTCTTCACATAGTCGAACACGCCGCGCACCAGGCGGGAAGGCCGGGTTACCTCGTTCGTGGTAACGGGAACGCTCGCGATCTTGATATTCTTTTTGCCCGCCTGCACGATAGTTTCGAGGGTGTAAGTGTAGCTGGTGATGACGTTGAGGCGAAGGGCAGCCTCACGAGAGAGGGCGCGGAAACCGCTGGGGGCGTCAGGTACAGAGGTGCCGGAGGCCTGGCGCACGACCCAGCTACCCATCACCTGCAACACCTTCTTCACGGGAGAGAAGTGGCTGATGTTGCGGACCTGGCGGTCGCCGACCACCATCTCGGCCTCGCCCCTGAGAATGGGCGCGACGAGGGCGGGGATCATGGACTGCGGGTACTGGTTATCGCCGTCCGTATTTACAATGATATCGGCCCCGAGCCGCAAACAGGCGTCAATGCCCGTCTGAAATGCTGCGGCGAGGCCCTTGTTGACGCTGTGCCTGACAATGTGGGTTACACCCAGTGCCAGGGCGACCTCTACGGTACGGTCAGAGGAGCCATCGTCAATGACCAGCGTCTCCAGCACGTCTACGCCCGGAATTGACTTGGGCATATCGCGGAAGACGAGGGGCAAGCTGCCCTCTTCGTTGTAACACGGTATTTGTACGATGACCTTCATAGGGTTGCACGCGGCTTTCGGTAGGGGGACCTTCGCGGTAAATTGTACTCTCATTAGTAGCATGGGTCAAGAATGCGTGCAATTGTGTACGCGGGGAGAGAGTTTGTTGAAGCGCCAAGAACGCCAAGGGAGGGACAGGATTGATCAGGAAGGGCAAGAGGTTAAGAGACCACGGAGGACGAGAAGGGTTTGGAGTGGTGGCTAGGGGAGTAGGTGAGTGTCCATAGATGGAGATGCCAGGGCGGCTTGCTGCGCCCTGGGGAGGACTGCTTGTGACACAACGTGTGCCGTCGTGTACCATGAAGGGAACGCATCTTGCTAGGTACAGAAGAGTTCCCCATAATTCCCTTGTATTAGGGCGCAAGAGACAAGTCAGGAGAATAAGTAACAGATGAGTTTTAGAATAGATATGAAATTGGCAGCGTTGGCGCTGCTTGGCGCGCTCGTTCTGGGCGCATGCGACTCGGGTGGCACGGCTACGGTGCCCAGGCCGACCGGTACGACAGCGCAGAGCACAGCGGTGAAAGGCACGCCGGCGGTGCCACTCCCGAAGCCTACGGTGCCGATTCCAGGCTCCAACTCGACGAGCCAGGTACCGGCGGCTCAACCTTCGGGCCAGGTGCCGGCGGCACAGCCGTCGATGGCGGCCACGGCGGTTGCCACCACCACAGTCAAACCTATGGGCGCGACCCCGACGGTTTCGGGCACCACTAGCTCGGGCGTTACACCGGCAACTGCTGCGGCGGAAGAAGGCGCACTGGTGCTGACAGCGCAAAAGCTGGGCACTGAGGCGGGCGGGTTCGGTGATGGGCGCACGATCAATCTGCCGCCCGGCTTCAAGATACAGGTGTACGCAACAAATCTGAACGGCGTGCGCTGGCTGGGGCTGTCGCCTGAGGGAGTTGTGTACGCCACGCTCAAAGCCGACGGGCGCGTGGTGACGCTGAAGGATACGAACAACGACGGGGTGTCCGACGAGGTCACGATTTTTGCTGATAACGTGGGGGCGGTGCAGGGGATAGATTTTCATGACGGCGCGGTTTACGTCGCCAACGAAGGGCAGATCATTCGACTGCAAGACACGAACAACGACGGCAAAGCCGACAACAAAGACGTGATAGCTGACGACCTTCCAACAGGGGGAGGTCACTCTACGCGCACGATAGCGTTTGGTCCGAATGGCAATCTGTATGTGTCGGCGGGGTCGTCGTGCAATGTGTGCGTGGAGACGAATGAAAAGCGGGCCGCTATATCTCTCTATTCGGCGGATGGAAAGTTCCAACAGGTATATGCGAACGGCTTGCGCAACGCGGTCGGCATCGTCTTCAACTCGCTAACGGGCGACCTGTGGGCCACCAATAACGGGCGCGACGAACTGGGCGACAACGTACCGCCCGAGACCATTTACAACGTACAGGACGGCGCGAACTATGGCTGGCCTTATTGCTATGGCAACCAGATCACGGACAAGACTCAGGACGTACCCGCAGGATATTGCGCAAAGACAAGCGGGCCGGCAGTTGAAACGCAGGCGCACTCTGCACCCCTGGGGCTGGCGTTTTACACGGGAAGCATGTTCCCGACATCGTACAAGGGAGACCTTTTCGTGGCGTTCCACGGTAGCTGGAACAGGTCGATGCGAACAGGCTACAAGGTAGTGCGGATCCGATTCGCCAATAACCAGCCTTCTACAACGGCAGGCGATCTGCTTGTGGAAGACTTCGCGACGGGGTGGAACGACAATGGCGACGTGTGGGGACGGCCGGTTGACCCGATGGTCGCGCCGGACGGCTCGCTTCTCGTGACGGACGATGCTGCCAGCGTGATTTACAGAATCTACTACGCGGGCGGCGCCTCTTAGTCAGGTCGAATCAGGTGAACGGGTTGTCGAGGGCGTCCTATGTGCGGACGGCTATTTGTATTCGAGCAGTTCGCCTGTTTCTCTCAGGTACTTCCAGCCAGATATGGAGGGAGGCCCTTCTAAGTAAGGTTGCATAAATAAGTTGCACTTTTGCAAACGAGCGGGTAAGCTACTCTCCAATAAGAGGAGCATGCCCCATGATGTTCGTCCGAGCGCTCAACGAGCAGGAACGTCAAGAATTGAAGCGTTTGGCTCGCCGT
>JBBRDO010000065.1:0-26584 GCA_038203825.1 Chloroflexia bacterium
CACCTGCTGCGATCCTTGAGCGCCTTACGAGCAGGCTGAACCTGCTTACATCGGGTTCGTTGGACCTGCCGCCTCGCCAACGAACGCTGCGTGGGGCAATTAACTGGAGCTACGGCTTGCTCGACGAGCCGGACATGATGCTCTTTCGACGCATGTCGGTATTTGTGGGCACAGCCGATCTGGATTCGATTGATAGGGTCTGCAAACTGCCTTCGGAGGCAGGCTTAGATACCCTGACACAGGTGGATTCTCTGCTGGACAAGAGCCTCGTGCTGCGTGCAGATGGTACGGCTGGGGAATCGCGCTTCTGGATGCTGTGGACCATCAGGGAATACGCACTGGGCAAGCTGGCGGAGAGCGGCGAAGAGGCCACGATAAGGCACCGGCATGCTGCGTACTGCCTGGAGTTTGCCGAGCGCGCAGCGTGCAAGCTGATGGGGCCTGAGAGTGCGGAGGGGATCAATCTACTGGAATCGGAGATCGGCAACTTGCGTGCCGCGTTGAACTGGTGTTGCTCTGCAGGGGCAGGCAAGGACGACCACGAGATTGGAATGCGTATAGCGGGCACGCTGCACTGGTTCTGGTATTTGAGGGGCTATCTGACCGAGGGTAGGACCTGGCTCGAGAAGGCACTGGCGCACTCCAGCCCTGAGGAACGAACGCTGGCCCGGGCCGTGGCGCTTGACGCGGCCGGACGCCTAGCCCTGCTGCAGGACGATTACTCGCAACTGCTTCCGCGTCTTGAGGAAAGTGTCGACATACTGAGGGAACTGGGTGAGCATCGGGCGCTTGCCTACGCGCTGACTAACCTCGGTATCGCGCGGGTATATCAGAACCGGGACGCCGGGAATAGTGGATACGAGCTAATAGAGGAAGCTACGAGGCTATTCCGGGTGGTCGGCGACAACTGGGGGTTGGCCTTCGCTCTTGATATTAAGGCTGATGCGACGGTCCTGCTTGGGGGGACGGAGGAAGTGGCGGCCCGTTACCGGGAGGAGAGCCTGGCTTTGTATCGCGGATTGGGCGACGACCGGGGCATCGCTACGGAATTGAGCGAACTCGGGTATTCGGCGGTGAAGCTGGGCAATTATGAGCTCGCCCAAGACAGGCTGGAGGAAGCCATTGCGCTCACCAGGGCCGTCGGTGACAGGTGGTATACAGCTGTCTCGCTCAGGAACCTGGGGGACGTGGCTATGCACCAGGAGGACTACGGGCAGGCGGCAGCCTATTATCGAGAAAGTCTGTCGCTGTACCGGGAGCTTGGTGATAAGGTGCGAGCGTCCAACGCACTGCGAAACCTGGGCCATGTATATCGCCGCCTGGAGAAGCACGCGGAGGCCGCGCAACTCTACAGCGGCAGTTTGAAGCTTGCGGGGGAGACGGACAACTTGCCGAACATAGCCCTATGCATATCGGCTATGTCGAGCATAGCCCTGGCGGCGCAGAACCCCACCTCTGCCACGCGCCTCCTGAGCATGTCCTACGCACTACGTGAGAGAAGCCGCGGACTCATGCCGCCGCTTGATCTGGCCGAATACAAGCGCAGTGTTGAAATGGCGCGTTGTGCTCTTGAAGCGAGTGTCTTCGCGGCTGCATGGGACGAGGGCACGGCCCTGTCGATAGAGGAAGCACTGGAAGAAGCATGCGCCTATGAGGGCAGCGCTTTCCTCGACTGACTTTTGATAAGTCAGGTATTTCGGGAGTGGTACGCGAGGGCATCCGTTCGATTTTGTACCACTTTTTGTGACGATCTTCACATCGACTCTTCCCATAAAATAAAGTAAGTCAAAAGCTTTATCCAGTAAAGAGGGTTCATCATGCGCGCAGGCCTACATCGGACCAGGCTGAACCTCGGGTCGCCGAAGGTATCGTGCAGCCGAGACGGTGAGGGGAGATTGCGCCATGTCGAGCACATGTGTGAACCTGTGGGCCTGGGCAGACGCCTCAAGGCAGCGCCAACGCATGCCGATCTGAAAGAGCTGGCGCAAACGTATCTCGGCTCGGCCAGTGTGGCTGCAGGTTATGATATTGAGCATTGCCAGGTCCATCTCGACACAGAACATCAAATGCGTGCTGCCGTTATTGCCGGTGGAGCGGGGAACGAGGCAGAGAAGTACGCCCTTCGGCTGGCAGAGATTAAATCCCTTGATGATGACACAGTGTTGACGGTGTCTCAGTCGTACGCGGGATTGGAAGTGTGGCAGGCGGGACTTTCGCTATCGATCCACCACGCGCAGCGGGACGGCGAACTCGTAGTTACAAGCTCACGAAGCACGCTCCAGTCGCAAGGCGACCTGGAAGCCGAGCTGGGGGCGAGACTGCCCGGGACGGACGACAGATATACGCCTGAGAAGATGGGGACAGCAGAACTGGCCCAGGCGCTGGGGGTTGATGTCAACGCCATCAAGAGCATTGAGAGCAGCAGGCTGTTGATATACAGGTACAGGCCTGAGGAGAGGTTGGACCCCGGCTCGAGTCTACGCACTGCTCCGCTGGTGCGGTATGTACCGCGCGGCCTCTTTCCTCTACGCAAGGTGCCCAAAAGCATCCGCCCGGGCGAGCACCACGTTGTTACCGAGGTGTTATTCACGACCACCGTGCCAGCCCCGACGAAGGATGGAAAGAAGTCTGGGGAAGGCGGAATACTTCCTCCGCTCACTCTCAACTGGCGGGCTTTCCTTGATGTGCGGACCGGGGGAGTGCTATATCTGCGGGCATTCGTATCGGGGTGCCTTGAGTCTATCTTCCAGCCGCTCGACAGCGGTGATGGGGATGTTGCGCTGGGGAGTGTGTTCTGCGTCGACCCCATGACTGCGACGGGGAAAGATCCTTTTGCGCTCGCGACCAAAAACCAGATCAGCGACGCCCTGAACGAGCTACGTGTCAGAGTGAGCCTGCCCAACATCAAAAAGAACAGTGGTGAATGGCAGTTTCTAGAGGGTGACTACGTACAGATCAACACCGAGACGCTGGCCCCGTTTGTGCCGAACCCCAGAGTAAGCGTTGCCGGGGCGGCCCCGCACCCACCGGATTTCACGGCGGACATTTTGTCGGACCCGGTGGCCTTTACGGCGGTGAGCGCCTACTACCACTTCACTATGGTATTCCGGCTGATGGAGAGGTTGGGGTTCGGCGATGTGATGGAGAACTACTTCCACCGCTCGACGGCCTCCCCGATATTAATCGACCCTGACGGCACGGACGGGGCGGTGAATGCGCTGGTATTCGGCAACAGCGGCAGCAACGGCGTGGAGAAGATCGTATTCGGCCCGATGCAGCCGGGCAACTCGCAGGTTGGCAAGGGAGTGGGCAATGCCAGCGACATACGTGTCGTGTTGCACGAATTCTGCCATACGCTGCTCTTTGCCCAGCTGGGCTCGCCGAATTTCGGTTTCGCACACAGCGCGGGCGATAGCCTGGCGGCTATTCTTTGCGACCCCGACTCATCGCTGCGCGGTGACAAGACTTTGCGCTTCCAGACCTTCCCCTGGATCGCATCGGCAAACCAGGATATCAAGAAGGTGCGCTATCACGGCGGCGATGTGGATGGGCGCGCTGATATGGAACAGTGGGGCTGGCGCGGCAGCCGCTATTCCGGTGACAACAGCGGATATGTGCGCGAGCAAATCCTCTCGATGACTGTGTTCCATATTTACCGAGCACTGGGCGGAGACAGTAGTGATGTCGAGAAGCGGCGTCTCGCGGCCCTCTACACGGTATACCTGTTGATCAAGGCGATCTCGCTGTTCCCAAGCTCGGGCAACCTCCACTCGGAGGACGCAACTGTGCTCGCCGAGCACATGATTGAAGCGGACGTGAGGGGAGGCAAGCTAAAGAGCGACTTCTTTAATCAGATACGCGGGGGCTGCGTACACAAGGTGCTACGGTGGGGCTTTGAAAAGCATGGCCTGTACTCGTTTGAACCTGTGCCATTGAGCCCGAACGAGTTGTCGCCGGGGAAGGGCGAGGGCGCACCCCAAATGGTGGACGTCTATATCAACGATGTGGACGCCGAGGGCAACCCGAGGTGTGGGGAGTATTCGCCGACCGGGGATTACGCGACCACCGAGATCTGGAACCGCGCCACGGCGAATGCGGGCGCCGGTCCCAACGACCACGAGGCGCCGGCAGCGGGGGTCGCGAATTACCTGTTTGTGCGCATCAGGAACAGGGGTTGCGAGACGGCTGCTAAGGTGAGTGTGAGCGCTTACTTTGCGTTGCAGCCGGCGGAGGGTGAACTGCTGTGGGACGGCGGCGACGCTGCGGGTGGGGTGTGGACTGCAATGGCAGGACAGGTGGTGGGGACGACGGAGTTGAGCGTGCAGCGAGGGGGAGAGGTTGTTGCAGGCCCGTTCGCCTGGCAGCCGGGAGCGAACAGCGAGGGCAAAGAGGTTTGTGTGCTGACCTCAGTTAGCGCACCGGGAGATCCCAGCAACCTCGACATCGATGCCGGGTCGCCGGCACCCTCTTACAGGGACGTGCCGGTACCACTCTGGTGGTTGATTCCTTTCGATAACAACGTGGGACAACGGAATATGACTATAGAGTCGGCGCTCGACGACCATTCGGGCACCGGGGCACCGGAACCCATAAAGGTGCCGGAGCCGGGTGGCGCGACGACAGGCGGTACAGCAGTTACACATGTTACATCAGGAGGACACACCGTGCCCAATAAAGACAAGGATCCCAATAACCCTTTAGGTATGGAAGACTGGATTGACGAGGTGGTGGACCCGGCGAGCCTGCCCGAGAAGCTCCCTGCCATGCCGGCGAACGTGGTGGTGCTTTTCGGTTACCTGAGCGACGCAGAGCGTTTTGCGAAACGCGACCCGAAGACGGGCGAAGTCACTAAAGATACGACGAGTGACCGCGTCGCTTATCGGCTCTACCGCACGCCTCAACTGAACGATTACCTCATAATCAGGCACGAGGACATTCTGCATAGAGGTGACGTGAGCGAGGGAACGAACCCTTACGGCGGGTCGATCCTGTGGGTCAAGGCTGAGGCACAACTGCAATATGTCTACACAGAAACGATGCAAGCGCAGGCGACCTTCCTGCAGGGGCCATTTATGGGGCGCGGTAACCCGCAATATTCGCAAGGTGGCCAGCCGGGCGGCGGAGCGTCTTTTGCCTGCGGAGGCGGCTCGTTCGCCTGCGGAGGCGGCTCGTTCGCGTGTGGGGGAGGTTCGTTTGCGTGTGGTGGTGGCTCGTTTGCGTGTGGGGGAGGTTCGTTCGCCTGTGGGGGAGGTTCGTTCGCGTGCGGAGGGGGGTCCTTCAATTGCCCATGACAGCCGCTAGAGAAGATAGCAATAGTTGGCGGCGAAATATGGCCTGTCGTGGCCAATCGCCTGGGCGGCCCGAGGTGCTATGTTGGCCCAACTAAGCGTGCTGACGCCGAAGGAGATTGCTCCTTACCTGATTGAGAGTGGACTGGTATCCGCGCGCTCCATAGTGGAGGGCGACCTGGCGGTGCTGGACGCGTCGCGGCGCAACAGCAACTTCAAGGTTGTCAGCGAGCGCGGTACTTCTTACCTGATCAAGCAGGGGGTCGATAGGGAGCGCGCCGGTACCGTCGCTAATGAAGCCACAGTGTGCTCTTTCCTTCAATCTGATGCTGCTTACGCGCCGCTACGACCTTATCTGCCTGTGCTGCACATGTATAGCCCGGAAGAGCACGTAGAGGTGTTCGAGCTTTTGCGCGACGCTTGCGACTTGCGGGAGTACCATACGCGGCTGGGGCGATTCCCGACCAACCTGGCTACCGACCTGGGCCTTGTGCTCGGTACGCTGCACAGCGCAAGGTCTTTGGCGGGAAAGACCGGGCAAATGCAACATCGTGACGCGCCGTGGCCGCTCACGCTCCATCGTCCCAGCTTTGCTCTCTATGAGAGGATGAGCAACGCCAATGTGCAGTTGGTCAGCACCATGCAGAGCTTCCCCGCGTTCGGCATGTTACTTGACGCTTTGCGGGCGCGTTGGCCTGAGTTCGCGGAGGGCGAGGCGGGAACCCTGGTCCATTACGATATTAAGCTGGATAACCTGCTGGTGGTGCGGGATCGATCGGGACGAACAAAATGTATAAAGCTGGTGGACTGGGAGCTCGCGGGGCTGGGCGATCCTGCGTGGGACGTGGGGGCGCTCTTTGGCGAATATTTGGGATTCTGGCTCCTCTCGATACCTATCACAGGGGAAAACCCGCCCGAACACTTCCTCGATATGGCGCTCTATCCCCTTAGCCGCATACAGCCGGCACTCGGCGCTTTCTGGCGCTCATACAAGGAGCAGATGGGACTCGATGGGCAGGAGGCAGCGCAGTTCCTGTGGAGGGCGGTGGCTTACGCGGCCTGCCGGCTCTTGCAAACGGCCTTCGAGTCGAGCCAGGGCGCGAGCCGGCTTACGGGCAACGCGCTTTGCTTCCTCCAACTCAGCTTCAACGTATTGCAGCGCCCATTCGAGGCTGCGGCTCAACTGCTGGGGATCACCGAACCATGACAAGCATAAGGCCGAACGCACACTACACGGTACAACTGGAGTCAGCGGTGCGAGCCGTGAGCATCTATTCGCCCACGAGCTATGCCTGGTTCGGCGTGGCCTCGCCCAAACTGCCGGACAACGTCAGGCGTAGCTTCACGCCCGCGACGGCGCGCAACTATCTGCTGTACAACTTGCAGTCGAAGCTGTACGACAGCTTTTATTGCACAGGATCGGCTGTGACGCGTCCTGCCTCGGTGCCGGCGTACACGCAGAGCGCTGCGCCGTTCATAGAACAGCTCTCCAGGGCAAATAGCGGGCGAGGGTTCCTGCAGGATGGCTGGACGGTGCGCGCGCTCGAAGGAGGCTATGTAGCGGTAGCGCGGCCCGACCTGGCCTTGTGGGTTCCGCCGGAACTATGCGAAGGGCATGGGGCCTCCATTGCACCGGGCGTGGAAGTGGGTCTGCGCTTACCGAAGGAGATGACCGCGCTATCCCCTGGTTATTATATGGCGATGGGAGACCAGGAGCTTGGAGCCGAGCAATTCGGCCAGATGCTGAGGCTGTACTGGAACGTCAGTCCCGAGGGGGCGCTCACTCTCACGCGCCTGATAACAGAGAGGTTGAACATGATCTGCGTGCCGTTCCGGCTGAAGGTGGTGAGCAGTCCGTATGGGTTCAACCGGCGGGATACAGCGGTGCTTTACATGCGCAAAGGAAACTACGGGGCACTGAGATCCATCCTGGGCGGCATATATGCTCGCCTTGGGGACGAGGTGAGAACGGGGGTGCCCGCCCTGACGCGATCGCTCGCACCCGGCCTGGCGATGGCTGAGGATCCGGGCCATGGCGAGAGCTACGGCCTGCACCGGGCTATGCTGGTCGCGGAGGGGTTGGTGCGGGGCTTTGAAGCGGGAGCGGTGGAGGTGGCAGAGAGGCTGAGCTATGTGGAAGAAAGCCTGGTCGAAGAGGGGGTGGACCCGCGGAGGCCGTATCTAAAACCGGGATCTTGCGACGATTATGAGCCTCTACCGGCAAGATGGCGTGCTACGCCTGCAGCCTTGGTAGCGCATTCCGCATGCAGCTACGTTGCGGGGACTGACAGCGATGCGTTTACGAGGGAGGATTACCTGGGCATATCCCGCCGGATAGGTGGTCAAATTGCGAGCCAGGCGATCTGGTACGACGGCAAATGCAACTGGATGGGTGCGATCTCCCCGGAGAGTGGGAGCTCGCATGCGGGCGGTGGATATCATGCGCTGGGCCCCGACCTTTACGATGGGACAAGCGGGATCGCTATCTACCTGGCGGAATTGTGGTCCGCGGTGGGAGATGAGATTCTGCGCCGGACGGCCATGGGCGCGATCACGCAGGCTCTCGCGAGGCGCGAGGATAGTGGGTGCATGGACGACCTGGGGCTGTACACGGGGTGGCCGGGGGTCGCGTTGGCGGCGGTGCGCGTTGGGCTGCTGCTGCATGAAGAGGAGCCTGTAGAGCGCGCCCGCCTTATGCTGCACCGATTCAACCCAGCATTAGCAAAAGGGGAGCCCGATCTGCTCTCGGGGAGAGCGGGGGCGATTGTCGCGCTCTTGCTGTTGCGCGAAGCATTGGGCGAACACGACCTACTGGACCGGGCAGCAGTGCTGGGCGACCAACTATTGCGAGTTGCTGAGAAGGAGCAGGCGGGCTATTCGTGGAGGGCTGCGGCGCGCAGGTTCCCCTATAACCTGACGGGGTTCTCGCATGGAACGGCGGGGATTGGCTACGCCCTGCTGGAGTTACATGCCGCAACAGGGGAGTTGAAATACAGGCAGGGGGCCGAGGAGGCATTCGCGTACGGACGAAGCTGGTTTGACCGGGAGGAGGCCAACTGGCCGGACCTTCGCTCGGCGCAGAAGCACACATCGAGGAAGCAGTTGGGGCGCTTGTCTTATGTTAGCTACTGGTGCCACGGGGCACCAGGTATAGGCCTCTCAAGGCTTCGCGCTTACCAACTTCTGGGGGATGACCTTTACCGCGAAGAAGCACAGTATGCACTGGAGACAACGCGAAGAGCGGTAGACGTCACGCTTCGCGCGGGAGCGGGCGCAGGCGACTTCTCGCTTTGCCATGGAGTATTGGGGCTCGCCCAGATCCTGCTATACGGGCGCCAAATACTCGGGGAACAAGGGCCGAACTCAGACACGAACGCCCTGGTGGCGCAGGTCGCGAGATTGGGGGCTGACCAGCAAGCTGCGGCGGGGGGAGGGCACACTCCGGGCCTTATGGTGGGGCAGGCAGGCATGGGCCTATTCTATTTGAGCCTTACCAAGCCGACGACGCCGGTATTGTTCCCCAGCATGTGGGAATGGAAGAACACGGCGTGACGTGAGTGGCCGGCTGTGATAGACGTGCTTTTTGTGCGGATTCTTGTGACGGCCGTTGGACCGCGTGTGCTTCTATAATCTGCTTATAAAGAACTCGAGGAGAAAAGATGCCATTCCATGTGATCACAGGTGCGTTTTACGTAGTAGGAACCTCGCCAACGGGTGACTCGATACATTTTCGTGCCGACGCCGAATGCAAGTGGAACATGCTGGGCGCCAACGCGCCGCTAATATTGAAGGGTCGCACTCGCACGGCCCAACTTCGGTTCGAGGCCATAGATGCACCTGAGACCCATTTCCAGCCACACAACTCTGTGATCAGGTATTACGAGCCGCTGCACATAGCGAACGCCTCGAGAGCCAGAATGCTTCAGGAAGTGGGTGTAGGCAATGTGGTTGTGAACTCGCAGGGGATCGTCATGCTGGCGGACAATGAAGGGGCAAGAGGCTACATCCTGGCGCGGCACGTTGATAAGCATAACAGACCTGTAGCGTTTGTTTACGCAGGCGACCCGCCGGTGGTGAACGGGTCGCGCTTTCACCTGAATGTGGACCACCTGAAAAAGAGCGTGAATTACAGGTTGATCGAAGCCGGACTGGTCTATCCAACATATTATCCGGGGCTTTTCCCGGACCTGCGCTCGGCTCTGACGGAGGCGGTCGTGGAGGCCCGTCAAGCGGGGAGAGGCGTCTGGGCGCATGACAAGACCAACAAGGGCGTGGACGTGTACGACCTCACCGCGGTCATGGACAGGAATGTGATCCTACCCAAGCTGTTTCGCCGGATCGTGGATTACATGGACGGTGGTGGTGGGATCGAAGGATTTGATGACTACCTCGCGGCAAAACATGAACAGGTGTTGATGCTGCCCGAGGGGCACTTCACGCATTTCGACAATATAGTCAATATCGAAGGTATTACGGTGAGTCTTAGCCGGCCGCCGGAAGACCTTGTCTTTATGCCAGGCTAGAGTTACAAGGGGTTGTGGTTAGGTCAGTAACCGCAACCGTCATGCGGCGTGGCGCGAGCCCGGGTACATCGTGTGCTGTACCCGGGCTCGCTGCTGCCAGATCCGATTCATGCTTTAGGTTGTCGGTTGAGAAGTGCTAGCGCACCTGGCAGGAGGGGAAGAAGGTGTTAGCCACTATCTTGCTTGCCTGACCTCTGGTGGCGTTAGCTCCCGGCCTGAAGTAGGGCAGGTTGTTAGGCCCGCAGGGCTCACCAATGCCACCGCATGGGTAGCCATTCATGATGCCAAGGTCTGTTAATCTCCAGATGAAGTCGTAGAAGGTAGCGCCTGGTAGCACGTCCTCGAACTGCTGGGCACCTGGGGGCTGGGTAAGGCCTGCTGCGTTGGCGTCTATCTTCGATAGCTGCCCTCTCGTGACGTTGGCGTTGGGTCGGAAGTAGGGGAGGTTGTTAGGTCCGCATGGCTCACCTGCTCCTCCGCATGGGTATCCGTTTACCAGACCACGGTTGGTCAGTCTCCAGATGAAGTCGTAGAAGGTTGAGCCTGCTGCGACGTCCTCGTATTGCTGCTGATTATCAGGTGGGTCAGAGAACCCTGCAGAGTTAGCAGCAATCTTGGCAAACTGACCACGGGTGACGTTGTTGCCAGGACGGAAGTAGGGGTCGTTGGTGGGGTTACAGGGCTCCCCTGGCCCACCGCATGGGTATCCGTTGATGATGCCACGGCAGGCAAGACACTCGATATAGGCGTAGAATGTGCTTCCGCTTGGTACGTCAGTGAACTGTATTGAGCACACTGTGGCAGTAGGCGTGGTTGTCTCTGTTGCGCTGGGTATGGGTGTAGTCGTGTCAGCTGCAAGGGTGTTTGTGGCGCTGGGGGTGGCCGAGGCGCAAGGGATTCCGGGCCGGAGCCACCGCGCGGCGTTCACTATCAGGGTGCCGAAGTCGCCGTCCCAGCCCTCCTCAGGGAAGCCGAGATACGCGTTGATGCCAACGGCGGTATGTCCATTGGTGGTCTTGTAAGCTACAAGTGGGAGACCATCGGCCCAGGCTGCCACCTGTGAGGCTCCGCTCGTGAGCGTCACCTGGTTACGGAAGAAGGCAGTCAGTGCAGTCACACCCTGCATCAAGGGGTGGGTTGGGTCGTATGTGCCAAGGGTGCTGGTTGAATCGTTGGCGGCAGCCGGGTAAGTATACATAGTGTAGCCGCCTGTCATCCATCGTCCGTCCATCCCGTAGGGAGGACCCCACCAGTTAGCGTTGGTGGCTACGACTACCCCGCCGGCGTCCTGATAGTCGGCAATCACGTTGCCCAGGGCGACAGGATCGTCATACTCGGTATTTGAGTAGACGACCACCTCGTCGTAGGCCAGCAGGGTCGCAAGAGAGGGTGTGCTGAACCTGGCGTCGATGGGTGCTACGATACCCGCGTCGGGATCTGCCTGTATTTTGGTGATAAGCTTGCCGGGAGGGGCATCATCCGAGTAGACGATTGCTATATCGTAGGGCCCACCGCCTATGGAGCACGTCGGGGTTGCCTGTGGGGTGTCTGTTGCCGGTACAGTGGTGTTGGTGGGAGTAGAGGTGGGCAGCGGGGTCAGAGTAAGGGTGGGCGTGGCGCCGCCTGTGATGAGGCCGTGGTCAGTGTAGATGCCTTGTCCGGCGCGCTGGTCGGTCCAGACGGGGAGCACACGGCTGTTGTCTGCGTTCACGGCGATACCTGAGTAGTCGCCGATGAATGAGCCAGGCGTGTTGGTAACGTCGCCAACAGGCTGATTTACAGACCACGTCTGCCCCTCGTCGGTAGACTGGCTGTAATAGACGCGATATGGGAACCCGTTGACGGCTGCTTCACGGCGGTCCATCCAGGAGGCGTGGATTGTGCCGTCACTACCGACCGTCATCCAGGGGAAGAACTGGTCTTTGCCCTGTACGTTGTCGTCGTTTATCTTGGTGACCGGGCTCCAGGTGGTGCCGCCATCGGTGCTGCTAGAGAATACGACATCGGCATGCTGGCCGGTGACAGACTGGTAGACGAAGCTGCTCTCGAAGCGCCCGTCGGTCCAGACGGCGTAGACGTGCTGTGGGTTGGTGGGCGACACGCCGATGATCGTCTGGTCGTTGTGGCGGAAGCCGCTGGAGGTACTGCCGGCGTAGAGATACTGGTAGCCGCCGGAGAAAGCGCCGGTGGGCGAAATCACCTGGCCTGTGATGGTTATGCTGGGGCTGAACGTGACCCCACCGTCGGTTGATTTGGTGAGGATCTGCGCCATGGGGATGCTGCCGGTGCAGTTATAGGTGCAGTTCTGGTACTGGTAGCTGACGTAAAGGGTGCCGTCGCTTGCCACGACCGGGTTAGTAAACTGGTCCTGATCGTGGGAAGCGTCGCTGAGCGTGACGGGCGCGCTCCAGGTTGCTCCCTGGTCGGTTGAGTGTGCGATTACTTCACGGTCATTGATATACGCGTTCAGGTTGCAGCCGGGCGCGTAAAAAGAGGAACCGGTGACGTAAATGCGTCCGTGGAAGGGGCTGCCCGCGGAGTTGTCGGCTGCTATCCAGGGCTTGTCGATGAAGTGGTCGCTGGGGGAGGCGTCGCTGAGGGCCGTGACCTGGCTACCCCAGGTCGCGCCGCCGTTTGCTGAGCGCGAAACCGCGACCGGGTCGGGACAGGTACCGGTTGACAACTGGCCGAAGTAGGCGTTGCCCGCGTCGTCGTAGGTGCCGACCGGGTCACCGATGCCGCTGGGGCTGGTGACCGTCCAGCTTTGGCCGCCATCGCTGGAGAAGTCGCGAGAGACGGCGTTCGAACCGGAGAGGAAATAGAGCGGATTGGCCGGATCGGAGGCCATAAAAGTTTCGTTGCTGGCCGCAATGTGTACGTCGGTGCCGAACACGGGCACGGTAAGAGGCTGATGGGCGGCGGGAGCGGGACCGGTGTCCGCTGGGCCACTGCCCTGTAACCAGTCGCCGGGCGGCTTCACGGCTATGATTTTGCCTGCATAGCCGATCAGTTTGTGCGGGGTCTCGGCTCCCGGTACGTTGGTTACAGTGGACGGGGAATAGCCTGCCTCGCCGGTTACTATGCCCACACTGATCAGGGCGGACAGAAGCACAGCCAGGGAAATGATTGCTCGTCTCATAGTCAACTTTGCTCCTTTCTTGCATTAGCCTGAACAGTAGGTCGCGCGAGGTGTGCCGTCGCTGATTCCAGGCGCCTTGGGGGTCACCTGCTGACGTCACAGTTGCCAACCTGCTTCGAGTTGGGCGACGACGTGGGACTGCCTCCGCAGGGCCGGAAAATCGGAGGTGAGGGCTGCCCTTCGGTTGGCTGTGGCTAGTTGACTTCAGGCAGATGGATTGTAGCACAGGTACGAGGGACGGTCAATGGGTCCGGCCTTCACGTTGGTCTGGTTCGGCAGCTGCCAAGCCATCAGGCTGCTGCGCGAGGTGCACGTGCGGCCTGATGGAATACTTCCGGGGTTGTACGTCACTCTGTCAAGGTGTCAGGCAGGACGGGAAGAAGGTAAGCGATACTATCTTGGAGGTCTGGCCCCGGGATGCGTTGTTCGAGGGGCGGAAGTTACCGTCTGAGTAGCCCTGGATCGCGCCTGTGTTGTAGAGGGTCTCTATGTACTCGTAGAAGGTGGCGCCGGTGGGTACGTCGCCGAAATGGGGGCCACCAACAGTATTGATAGGCAGGCCGGCAGACAAGACCACTATCTTGCATATTTGGCCTCTTGAGGCGGTGTTGCCGGGGCGGTAGTATGGAAGGTTGCCTGGTCCGCACGGTTCGCCCGGCCCACCGCATGGGTAGCCCTGGATTGCGCCGTGCAGGAACATACGCTCTATGAACAGCCAGAACGTGCTCCCGGCCTGGACGTCCTCGAAGCTCTGTTGGTTGTCCGGAATGACGTCATTCCAGTCTGCCGAGTTGGAGACTATCTTCGCAAGCTGCCCACGGGTAACGTCAATTTCGGGACGGAAAGTATTGTTGGGGTAGCCTGTAACAATGCCGAGGCAGGTGAGGCACCTTATGTAAGGGTAGAAGGTGCTGCCGGGAAGCACGTCGCTGAAGCTGATTGTACACGGCGTCGCCGTAGGTATGGGCGTTGGAGTTGCTGTGGGGCTGGAAGTTGGCGTATCCGTCAGGGTGAGAGTAGGGGTGGGGCCTGTTCCTTCTTCGTAGTAGAGAATCGCGCCGGAGTTGCCCTCGCCGACAGCCCACGCGTCGGTCGTAGAGAGGACGTGGACATCGAGCATTGTATTACTCGAGGGGGAGGAGGCAGCAGTCCAGACAGTACCATCCCACTGGAGGAGCGTGCCGTATGCGCCGACTGCCCACCCGTAGTTGGAGTTGAGCATGTCCACGTCATAGAGGACCTGTCCGGTGGTTGAGAACTGGTGCCAGGTCGTGCCTTCATACCTGAGGAGCCGGCCGATCCTGCCACCCTGGTCTAACGTGCCCGTTACAGCCCAGCCATCCGTTGGGCTCACCAGATCGAGGCCCCAGATGGTGCTTGTGATGATATCGCCCGGCATCACCTGCTGCCAGGTCGCGCCGTCGTAGTGGGCGAAGATTCCGCTTTCGCCACCGGCCCACCCCACGGATGGATTGAGCACGCTAATGCTGTACAGGGTAGCGGTATATACATCACTGTTCTCGAAGGCCCACTGCTGGCCGTCGTAGCGGAGGACATTGCCCAGCGTAGAACCGGCCCAACCGGCGGACGATGTGAGCATGTCCAGACCGGTTATGCCCTCGTGGCCAAGGGTAGTGTTATCGTAGGTGCTCCATTCGACTCCGTTCCAGTGGGCCAGAACGCCGTCGGAACCCACGGCTCACCCATCGTCGGGAGCGACAAAATCAACAGATTTGAGGTTGGTGCCTGTCAGGTCGAAGCGCTGCCAGTGGTCATCAGTATTGTTGAGCGCGTGGGCTGAGTTCGAAAGAAGGAGCACGAACGCCATGACCACGGCCAATGAAAAGAGCGCCGTTGCCGAGCGCACAAGGGACCTCGTCTTGAATGTGCCAGCCATTTGCCCTCCTGTTGGTGCGTACTAACCTGTACGTGCCCCAGTTCGGCGGAGCTCCAGCTCCATGCACATGGAAATGGCACCTGGCGTGCTAGCCCGGGATACCGGTGGCTAGCACGCCAGGTGCCAAGTTTTGGCCGCAGAGCAGAGATTCGCCCTTTCATGCTGCCCAGGGCGTAGCAGTTTTAGTTATGCGGCGTTCGCGTTAGGTGCGACCACGAACAGCTCAAAGGCCGATGCCACCGCCACAACCGCGCCAACACCAACACTCATCCAGAGAGCCTCGGTCAGGGTGTTGAAGCCGAAAATAAACGGCGCAGCAATAGCTGCCAATCCTGCCATGCCGACTAGCCAGTACTCCCAGTATTGATCCTCGTCCTGTGCGACTACCTTCCATGCCGAGAGCACCAGTATGACTGCCCCAATAATTATGCTGGCCCAAAGAGCGCTAGTGTTGTCGGTATATGAGAACACCCAGGGTGCCACTCCGAGCGCCAGCCCCAAGAGACCTGTGACCCAGTACAATTTATTCATCTTCATGCCTCCTGTTGAAACCGGTAGGGTCCAATCTCCGCTCTTACAATATATCACTCGCAGGTGTAAAACGGGGTAATGGTAGGTTGCAGATTAGTAAAGGATTCTGGGCTCATACACACAGCAAGCACGCGCCAGCGAACTGGGCTAACAGGGCAGATCGATTCGTGCCGGCTCATGTTGCGATACCGGCGGGATTGGTCGGCCTCTAGGGAAATGCCTTCTGTTGTTGGTGTGGCTGGGGAGGGCGAGAACACCCTGGCGCGTGTGACCATGCACGGCATAAGCGTCGTCAAACAAGAGTCAGCTAAATGTACGTAAATCACCGCAAGAAATATCTACCGAATTGTCAACTGATTATACGTGCTTTTAATATGTCCGGTGGTACATTAAGTGTGGTGGATACCGTCCGCCGTAGGATCCTCGGTAGGGCGGGCCACCATATGAAACCAGTGACGCCTGACAAGGGCATTTCCTGGGATTTAGCGGGACAAGGACCCGTTCATCTACCGAGAATATTACAGGGGCACCGCAGTGATGTGAGGTCCCTTATGTGCGGTATCTGGTTTTGTCAGGCGTTCTATTGAACAAGAAGGAGGAAGACAATGTCTAAGCACAGTGCATTTCGTCTGGCATCCCTGGCGATAGCGGTCGCTATGGCATTGCTCGTATCAGGCGCAGGGAATGTGACTGCTCAATCGAAGTAAAAGCCGGCCCCATCTCCTATTGCACCTAATTCGGCGCAGGTCATTCCGGGTTTTCCGTTGACGATCAGTATACTGGATAACACTCAGATGTCGATCCAGTACACAAGCTCCCTTGTAGGGCTGTCTACGGCGCAGCAGTTCTACAGCGATTACGCCGAGGCGGTCTATCTCTGGGCTCAGCATGATGCTCGGAGCGCACCCATAGTCTTTGGCCCCGCCACCATGCCGGGAGGCCATAGTGTTACGCCATACACATCAGTAAGTAACGGGCTCACAGGGGTAGGCACAGCTGAAGATCCCTGGGTTGTTACCACAATCAACGATGTGCCTGGCACGAAATTCCGCATCACTCAGCACACGACCTATGTGAATGGTGCTGAGTATGTGAAATTGCACTTCCATCTCGAGCAGATGGGCGGCACGGAAGCTCTGCCGGTAACGCTGTTCCATGCGGCTGACCTCACCACTGCGAGAAGCGATGGGTTGGGTGTCGGCTATCACAACGGTTTCACTGGTGCAATCGGCGACTATGTAACGGACATCCTGGGCCGCACCGTGTACCAGCAGTTCATTCCTAACGAGCCCGCAAACTATCATGTGCTAAGCACCAATTATCAGGAGAGCACTTATGAGGCGCTGTGGGACAGCATCGGTGACGCAGCCGGTCCTGGTCCAGGCCTCGACGGTATAATAGTGGACCAAATGCACGACACAGCGATTGGCCTGCAATGGAATCTGTCGGTTCCTGAAGCCGGCGACGTGAGCTTTGGCGATACGGCGTTCTTCGGACCGCACGAATATCTCCGCGGCTCATTCATTGATGTCGCGGCTGAGAACTACTGCTACGACTATGTCTACAACATGGGTGTCCAGGGCATTGCCAAGGGCTATCCTGACGGCACCTTCAGACCCGGCAACAGCACCCTCCGCGGTCAGATCAGCAAGATTCTTGATCGCTCAGGCTTGCTACAGTAGCGGTTAGCAGGTAACGAGCGGCGCGTAAGCGTCGTGAACCGAAAGCACCTGGCGGCCTCATAAGCCCCCAGGTGCATTTTCATTTGCATAAGCGGCACTTTCGTAGCTTGCGGATCAAGGTAGGTGTTGGAATTGAGGCGGGGGTGGGGCTGGTGGCAGGGCCAAGTTTTGTTACGAATTGGCAACCTGCATATACGCGGCATTTTACCTGCCCTGGGTAGAATGATCATGGGTTAGTGCGACTTCGACGGGCGCTCACCCCTGGGTGCTTTGAAGATAGAAGACAAAGGTTGAATTTGCGGGGTGCCGTCCAAGCCGGCAGGAAGAGGGGAGTCTTAGTTTGACGGTAAAGGAGCATAAAGATGAAACGAACAGACTTCAACATTATCTGGGGCATCTTGTTGGTTGGGGCAGGTATTCTGTTCCTGTTGCAGACGAACGGGATCATAGGCGACACATCGGACCCCACCTGGCAGATTGCCTGGGCGATTGCGTTTGGGGCTGTGGGCCTGGTCTTTCTATGGAGGTTCCTGAGCGATCGCGCCGGCTCATGGTGGGCAGCGATCCCCGGTTCTGTGCTAATCGCTCTGGCGGTGCTACTGACCCTGGACAGGCTGGGCTTCGTCGAGGGCGACGCTGCCTGGCTTGGTGCTTTGTTTCTAGCGATGATCGGGCTTAGCTTCTGGATAGTATACTTCACACACCGCGAATTCTGGTGGGCAGTGATTCCGGGAGGGGTGCTCTTCACCCTGGCTCTGGTAGCGCTCTTGTCTACATGGTATACAGGTGAGGCGGTCGGGGCTATCTTCTTCTTTGGGATGGCGGCCACTTTCGCTCTGGTCTATCTCCTTCCCACGCCGCACGGCCGGATGACATGGGCGTTGATACCCGCAGGCGTGCTTGCTGTGCTCGGGTTCGGGCTTTCCCTAGCCTTCACCGAGATCTTCAACTACTTCTGGGCTGTTGCGGTAATTCTGGTGGGCCTGTATCTCCTGCTACGGCCGCGAGGCGGCGAGATGCGAAAGCACAGTTGACAAGCGCAAGAGGAATAGAGTGCCTAGCCTGATATTTGGTGGCGCGGCCACTGGGGCAGGGCCGCAGGCGACGCACGAGCCGTCAGACGATTAGCGACGTTGTAGGCGGCACTCAGCGTTGGCTGCACGCGAGTTCGATGGGTGGAAGCTGCTCAGGTGGCTTCCACCCATTCGATTCTTATTAGGCCGTCTGGTTGGGCGCGGAAATTGGTGCCGAACGAGAAAACTATTAGCAATCACCTTGAGCGGATTTTTGCCGAGATCGGCGCAGACAGCAGGGCAGCGGCCGCTGCTTTCGCCGTTCGCAACGCCCCCGACACGTAGGACCTGGTAGAAAGGGATGTTGCGTAATTAATCAGTTGCGCTATTAGCTGATTTGTGGAGGTCACTTGCAAGCCTGAGCCAGACGTCTCTTCCTATTCTGTTATGTGCGGGTGTAGGTGCAGAGGGGTGCGAGTGCTTCTCGCTGCTAGAACTTCTTACGCAGGACTGTGGGCAAGGATGCCCATGGAAGCGGCCTTTAACTCTTATGAGCGCACGCGCAACGAGTACGCGATACCGCGCTATGAGCAGAACTACGCTACCGCCTCATTCAAGTCTTCACGCGGCTGATTCCGCGGGCCGTTTCATGGCGCGGCTATAAGTGCGATTACCGAATTGAAGAAGCGCCGATCGAGGATTGTAACCGTGTACCCGGCCCGCCGGAGTAAGTCCGGGGTGCGGCGGTTTAGATGACAGCCCACGAAATGTTGATTGAATGGGTCTCCGACGTCGGCAAATATGCCAAGGATGGGGTTGGGTGGCCGGATGTGTTCCAGCGCCAGCAGCCTGCCGCCCGGGCGCATCACGCGGCGAATCTCAGCGAACAACCGGGCCGGGTCGGGGATACCGCAGAGGGCGAGAGAACTGGTCACGGTGTCGAACTGTGCATCGGGGAAGGGGAGGGTCTGGAAGTCGGCTACCTGGAGAGTGACAGGGTAGGGCAGAGACGCGGCTTTGGGCCGTGCCAGGGCCAGCATGCCCTCGCTGATGTCCAATCCGGTCAGGCCGGTGAGATCGGCAGGGTAATAGGCGAAGGTCACGCCGGTGCCGACGCCGAGCTCCAGAACATCGCCTCGAGCCCGTCCGAACAGGTCGGCGCGGAGGTGCCCCATCCAGCGGCTCCCGATAATTGCATCGTACTGGGCGGCGCGCTTATCGTAGATGCGGCGCACCTTTTCAGCATCGGACATTGGCAAGCCCTTTCTGTGTCATAATCGCTATTTTACCACTACCGGCTATTAGCTTGCGTTCTGCTCCCGGCGATGGTGGCGTCCGCTCCAAGTAAGGCAAGGTTGTCAGGTGGCATGCACAGTTTGCCTGACAACCTTAGGTTTCTTGAAAGAAGGCAGAAAAGCTGAGCGCCCTTTCGCCGACTATATTATGGTAGCGGCTGGATCTCGCGCACGTTGATGCTGCCTACACCAGCATTTATGTTCAGGTCGATGCGATCCTCTGCGGAGGCATAGCCCGGAGATTGAAAGACTTTGTCTGTTTCGATATAGCCGGACGGCAGGGTCCTGTCGCCTAAACCGGCGGAACCCGTGACGCGCAGACCTACGCCTTGCGGTACGTTCACGTTGAGTTCACCCACGCCCGCATTTATAGTTGCGTTGAACGTGCCGCGTGCGGGAAGCGTTACAGTCGTCGCACCCGCGCCGGTGCTCAAGTTAAGACGGGTCAGGTTCAGTTGCTCAAGATTGAGCGTGGATTCACCAAGGCCGGTGCTGACGTTGAGGTCAATGGGCACCTGTGGGCTCAAGGAAATAGTGCAAACGCGCTCGCCACTACTCGTGTTGAAGAAGGGAAAGCCCCAGTTCGATTCCGTCTTGAGGGTGTAATAAGCAGTGTCGCCGGTCATGTGGAAGTCCTGAGTGACATTCTCATTACTGTAGTGACTCACCTTACCGGATATTAGCTGGTCCGAACCGGCGAGCGAGTCGAGACTGAACGTGCCAACACTGAAATTGATGCTCACGTTGGCCTGTTTTGCGCCCTGTATCGTCTGGTTGATAGTAGTGCCGCTCGCCTGGCCGCTTAGTGGTTGCGAAGACCACAGCCAGGCTCCTGCGATCAGGCCGACGACCAGTAAACCGGCAATTACCGCGGAGGCAAGGGCCGAGCGCCTGCCAATCAGTAGCTCAAGTCCGACAGCTACAAGAATCAGGGGCCATAAGCGCCAGACGTTGCCCCAGACGTTCCAATCGAGAACGTTCATTGTGTTTAGCAAGAGGAGTACGCCTACTCCGATCAGGAGTACTGGAAAGACGAAGCTGGTTTGGCGGTGCTCATTCGGGGTGACTATATCGTGCCGCACTGCCGGCATGCCGACAGGGGGTTGCTGAATATCTTGCGGTTTCATTTCAGGGTACTGTCGGTCTGTGCCACTTTCATTTACTATATCGATGCGTGGTTCCGATGTTGTCTTTTCCGGTGGGTGAGCGATCATCTGCTTTTCCTCCTTTGAAGATCAATCCAATATTACGTCGCCATAATTGCGCCTGCGACGCGCGGTGGTGAGCAACCTAGGAAAAATGCGCAACCTCGGCCACTGTAATGGCCTCGGCGTCGTCGTCAGTGCGGGGCTCGTCCTGAAGGGTGTGGATAGGGTATGCGCGTTCGTAAAGCGGGTACCAGTTGAAGGTCCAGGCAGAGCCATCGGAGCGTATTGTTCGTACGATGTCGTCCGGGAACAGCTCGACTGACCAGTTGTGGTTAAGACCTACCCGGGAGACCACCTTGCAGCGTCTGAACTCCCTGCCTGCGCCGCCATCACGCTCGTACACAGCGATTACGCGTGCGTCATGGTCAAACAGCTCGATTTCATCAGGCCGCATCCAGGTGACGACATCGCTAACCACCCAGTGCACAAGAACCTCATTATTGGGCCTTGTGTCCCTGATTATGCCGATACCTAGCCTCTCGTTCGACACATAGGTGCCGTCGAGGCCCTGAACGCCTGCCAGGTCCTGGCGGGACCGTACTACTCCCTCAATCTTCGGCCGTTCATTCACCATCGTATTGTTCATTTCGGCACCTCCTAGGTCTGTGGAGCTTTACCTCGACAAACCTGCGTTCTCTTCATCCGTTTGCTTTCGTGCTGTGAGCGTTGTTTGGGGCGGATAATAAGTGCCATTACGTGCTAGCTCCCGCTCGCTGTTACACGGGCAACGCGCAAGGCGAGGTCGACCAGTTTCATTGTAGGGAGCGCGGGTTTAACGGGGGGTATAGGCGGGTATACGATACGTAAATAATCGAGTCTGACCAATATATCGCAGGCGCGCGGTATGGCGGCAATAGCTAGAGCAGTCTCTGGTGGTAGACATATCCCCTTGAATCAATAATCAGGAGAACTTAACTGATACAAATGGATGGGGACAGATGAGGCTGCGAGAACAATTCGACCGCCATGATGACTGAGAGTGAAGTCACCCTACGTGTGATTATAGAACTCCACTTGCCACCGCCATTCGGTCCCGTCGCTTGCGTTCCACCAGCCTGTGATCTGGCCCACTTCGCCGCCGGGCAGTATCACCAGAGTGCCGACATCGTCGTCAGTGGGGAAGCGATCCTCACGGCGCACCTCGGCTCCGTCGAGCCATAAGCGAGTTGTGGGTAGCCCCTTGCCAACACGTTCGAGGTCCACACCGCGTGCTATAAGGCGATCGCCCTGTCGCACGGTGACAGTCAACACGTCGGGAGCTGCGTGTACCCACAGCACCTCTGTGGGGTCGAGGGCTCCCCTGGCGAATGACAGGCCTGTGGCACCGGCTTTCGGGTACCACAGGTCCCAAGTTTGCAACTCTTTTGATGGCATTGCTTCCTCCTTACAGTGACTCGTGAGCCGGCGCGGGATAAGACCAAGCGCGGACAGGCACTCGCGCAGGTGATCACATTGGTTTCGATGACACTATACTACAGAATCCCGCGCTCCGGTGTATTCGTTTGTGCGGGTGATGCACCGGAGCGTGGACGGCTTTTGCCTTGTCTCATTATCTATGCAGGGCTGCCGTGCCCCACCCGCACAAACGAATACAGGGTTGCAGCCAGCCCCACGAAATACGTGGCAAGAGTGACGAATCCTGCGAGTGTGTCGACCAGGAAGGCGTACCCAGTCATACCCATCAGGCCCGCGTAGTAGAGGAGCAGATAGGGTCCTAACAGGCGCGTGTGGCGGAAATCTATCTTCAGCAGGTAGTCCAGGATGAACTCGGTGGCACAGTAGACGACCAGCAGCCCAGGCAGGACGATCGTCCACCATTCGCGCCCATTCAAGGCGTTCAAGGCTACGGCCACAGCCAGCGGCACGGCCAGCACTACAACTCCTGTGCCGAGAATGCGAGCGTAGCGCGTTTGCCCTACGGCCCGTGCCAGGAACATGCCTGCCAGCAGCAGATTGGCCAGGTTAGCTGTAATGATCACCGCCAGGTCGATTACTTGCGCAGTAACAATGGAGCTCATACGGTGTACTCCTCCTGTCCTACGTACTGACCTTGGATAACCAGGGCGCCACCGGCCGACGATGCTTTGCATATCGTCGGCCGGTGCTACGCTCAACTTTCGAAGGCTTTCGTGCTTACTTCGCGGATGCTAAAGCGTGCTCCCTCGGCGTTGTTTCGCTTGCGTCCGGTTGACCGTGAGCGCTTTCTTCAGTCGTAAAGGCGCTAAGAACGTCTGCAAGGTTGGGGCTTCCGATCTCGAGCAGTTCGTAGCGCACGCGCACGGCGGGCACCTTCAGCTTCAGCACCCGGCTCAGGTCTATGGGCGTGCCGATGAGCACCAGGTCGACAGGAGTGCTGTTTATGGTTTCTTCGAGCTCCTTGATCTGCTCTTCACTGTAGCCCATAGCCGGGAGCACCTCTCGGGTCTGCTGGTATTTCTCGTAGGTCTCTTTGATCGATCCGACGGCGTAGGGATAGGGCGAGACAATTTCTCCTGCGCCCCAGCGCCGGGCGGCGACGTAACCGGCACCGTAGCTCATTTCGCCGTGGGTCAGGGTGGGGCCATCCTCCACCACCAGCACGCGCTTGCCCTTGATCAAGTCGCCGTCCTCCACGGTGATGGCGGAAATGGCATCTATAACGGTGGCGTTAGGATTGAGCATGTTGATATTGCGCTTCACCTGTTCGATCGCGTCGACGGGAGCGCTGTCTTCCTTGTTGATGACGATCACATCAGCCATCCGCACATTGGCCTCGCCCGGGTGGTACTTCAATTCGTGGCCGGGCCTGAGCGGGTCTACGACCACGATCTGCAGGTCAGGTTTGTAGAAGGGGAAGTCGTTGTTGCCGCCGTCCCAGATTATGACGTCGGCCTCTTTCTCGGCCTCTCGCAGGATTGCATCGTAGTCTACGCCCGCGTAGACGATAGCGCCGAGGTCGATGTAGGGCTCGTACTCCTCGCGCTCCTCAATTGTGGTTTTGTGCAGGATCAGGTCATCGTAGGAGGCGAAGCGCTGCACGGCCTGCACGGCCAGATCGCCATAGGGCATAGGGTGGCGCACGGAGACGACACGCTTACCCGCCTCGCGGAGGATCTTGACCACCTTGCGCGAGGTCTGACTCTTGCCGGAGCCGGTGCGTACCGCGCAGACTGACACCACGGGCACGGTCGCCTTGAGCATAGTGCTGTTGGGGCCCATGAGCCAGAAGTCGGCCCCGGCCGCCAGTACCTGGGAGGCTTTGTGCATGACGTATTCGTGAGGGACATCGCTGTAAGCGAACACTACGCGCTCTACGCCGTGCTCTTTGATGAGCCGGTCGAGCTCAGACTCCGGGTATACGGGGATACCCTCAGGTTTGTATTGATCCCCTGCCAGCACGGCGGGATATCGCCTGCCGCCAATGCCCGGAATCTGGGTGGCGGTGAAGGCCACCACTTCGTAGTCCGGGTTGTCTCGGAAGAAAACGTTGAAGTTGTGAAAGTCGCGCCCGGCAGCGCCCATAATAATGACCTTGGTCGCTTTCATCTATCGCCTCCATTTGAATGCATAGCCGTCGTAGGTCTGTAGCCTAGAGAAGTACGAGATCCGGCATCCATTAGCCGCATCCTGCTCTCTTGCTCCCTGGTCTGTTCGTCGCTCCTGATCGGCTGTCGCGTGCGCCGGAGTTCTTTCGTATCGAAGCAGGCGACGTGGAGGGACGAACCATCCCAGTTTCAACTATAGCAAGGGGAGGTAACATAAAAGGTCTACATAGGTTGCAGATTGGTGATAAAGCCTGCTTAACTCTCAAGCAAAGAGCAGCACCGAAATCCAATCATACAGCGTGTGGCCTACCACGACAGTCTCATACCCACGCCGGGTATACAGGAAGCCCCACAAAAGGCCGATAAGGAGAGTGGCGACGAAATGCGATATCGGGTACTGCCAGAAGACAAGGTAGATGCTATCGAGCGGAGTGAAGTGGTAGACGGCGAAGCCGAGTGCTGATATCCAGATGGCCAGGCGCCTCCCACGCTTATGTTCGCCGGTTCCACCTGCCAGCCTCCATACGAGCGTCAGCAGAACGAGCCTGTAGGGGGTTTCCTCGGCTATGCCGGCACCCGACAGGAAGGAGAAGAAGGAGAGTAGCTTGTCGCTGGCTACAAGATTGGCCGCTTCCTGAGCGCGGCTGGTCTCGTGCACGATGCTCATGATGATGCCCTGGCCAAGGGCGCCAATTACTATCGCTGCGACACCCGCCACCAGGCCAATACCCAGCATCAAGCCAACTGCTCGCCATGGGCGTTCTCGCTTATCGACAGCGCGGGTTACCGGCAACGGTTCGAACCCTACGATACTGTAGGCAAGCGCAAGGCCTATCAAAGCCTGGCAGAAATACTGGGCCGAACCCAGCAGCACACCGAGGGTTCGTCCTATATCGAGTTTTGCTGCTACTAACCCCGCTGCCAGGTAGATCAGAGCGATGCCTAATGCCGGCCGCCAGTGGACCGCCATCTTCTCCAGGAAATGCTGTGCGCGCCCAGGTTTGCGGCCGAGCAAGTACAGGGTCAGCACAAGCAGCACCCAGAAGAGGATGGATGCCAGGAAGGTAGCTCCGACTTCGATGGGCGTCTGTCTCATCGTCTATAGGCCCAAATTACCTGGCTATGTCGCGCCTTTGGAAGCCAACCAGACCGGCGACAGCAAACAGCAACGCAGCCGCCATGAGCAGACCCATATCGCCCCAGGCGATCCCGTCGATAACAGGGCGCCCGTAATAATGGAAGAGGGTGAGATTGCTTACCACTTCAGGCCAGTCAAACATGGGCGCGAGCGTGTTGACGAAGAACATCAGCACGACCAGCGCGCCGGTCAGGCCGACCGCTGGGCCGGGGCGCGGTAGCCAGGTGGCGAGGGCCAGTCCAAAGGCCAGCGTGACCAGCACCAGAGGTGCCGTGGCCAGTACCGCACTCACCACGTGCCAGCCATCGATGTCCAGGCTCACGAGTCGCGCAGTAAGCAGGGTGCCGGCGGTAATCAGAGCGAGTATGACGGCGAGGCCAACGGTAGCAGCGGCATACGCGGCCACGGCGACCTGCCAACGGGGGGCAGGCTCACTGACCAGGGCTTCCATGCGCCCATCCTCTTCGTCGCTTGCCCAGCCCCAGACCTGGGTGAGGGCGAAGAGTATCAATACCAGGGGCAGGTAGAAGAAGATGCCCACCGAGAGGTACGCTTCGTTGCTCGACAGGCTTCCAAACAGCTTAGTGAACAATGGGATCTGGTTCATCACTTCATACATGGGGCTCAGCGCCTCGTTCGTCGTAGCGACCATGATGGCGCAGTAGGCGGCCAGACCAAATCCCCAGAGCAGGCTGGGCACGATCAGGTCGCGCAGGTTCTTGGCGAAGATGGAGCCAAGCATGGCCATGCTGGGCGGCCTGGTAAGAGCGCCCAGACGAGCAGTGTGCCGCGCGGGCAGGAGAGAGAAGCCCACGCCGGCATCACGCCGGGCGAAGAGCCAGGCAGCAAACGCCAGCATGACGGCTGTTCCGGCAAGCAGTACAGCGACACCTGTCCAGTCCAGAATGCGGCCGGGCACCAGGGGCTTGCTCATGTTGTAGTAGTGGAAGGGGGTTATCCAGGTAAGACCCTTGAGGCTGGGCACCGTTTCCGCAGTTGAGTTTAGCAGATACGCGCTGACGATCAACGTGCCGATGAATATGGAAGCCATCCTGCGGCGCGAGATGAATTGCGCTGCGAGCACCCCGGCTGCCCCCCAGAAGCCGGCCGCCACACCGATATTCACCAGGGTCCCCATGATTGCCCAGAACGGCAGAGTCTCGCCGGCCACGAACAACCCCACGAAGAACATGATGCCGATGAGTAGAGAGACAGCCACAAGTGCCGCGAAGAGGGCGGCCATCTTTTGCCAGAAGATCGCCAGCCTGCTTTGAGGGGTGGACATCAGCACATCGAGAGTGCCCGGCTCTTCTTCACCGCGCGTTGTGGCGACGCCTGTGACAGCG
>JBBRDO010000066.1:0-25492 GCA_038203825.1 Chloroflexia bacterium
AGATGCAACTGGATAGCGTCGATTTTAGTTCATCCGACGCACATAGTAGCTGGCGTAGCCACGGCCCTTGACTACATCGGCAAGCTCGTTGCCCGTCATGCGACACCATGCCCCCAAATCCTCGCGGGCAGCAGGATCATCAGTGACCACCTTGAGAATCTCGCCTGTCTGTAGTGAGCGCACCTGCTTCGCCATCGTGATCAGCAGTTCCACGCACGCCTGCCCCATTCCGTCGAACACTTTCTTTTCCTGAAGGGTTGTCGGGTTTGGGGGGTCGGGTGTTGGGTGCCGGGGTTTGTCTCCGTTGGCGGCAGGAAGCCCGTTTGGAAGCGTCGCTCCATTGCTGGGGCCGACTACCGAATCATCATTGAACGATGGGAGGAAGTTACGCCTCTTTGCCTTGCCCCCTGTGTTCTGTATGGTTGCTACGCTAAAGAGGTCTATGCTCTGTGATTGGCCGCCAGACGCGGAAGGGGCCAGCACAGGGAGGTCGCCTGCCTGCATGGCTGCCATGCGCGCAGCCGAGCGCACTTTCATGCCATCGGCCACGTCGGCCTGTAGCACGCAGGCGCAGTGGAAGCTGCCCACGTCGAATGCGCTGTCGAGTACGGCCATGTTGGGCTTCGCGCAGGCAGCGCCCTGCCCCTCCATGGCGTTGTAGATGACGGGCGCAGAGTACCCTCCGGCGATCTCACTCACTCCCTGGCTGGCCAGTTCCCACAGCAGGTCGTGGGTGAGGTCCATGAAGGTCTCGCAGTACGGTTCTGCCGCCTGGAAGCTCCCCTTGCCTTTGGTGGCAAGGCTGTCGAAGTAGGACGAACAATTAGTACCACCCCCACAGATGAATTTAAGGTGACACTCGTTGCACCCGTCGCGGTGCTGCACGCTGTTGGCGCGTATCTCTTGTAGGATTGGCGAATTGAGCCAGATATCGCGGAGCGAGCGTTCGCGCACCGAGCCGCAGGCCAGGCTGGGCGCGCCGCTGAACCAGACGCATGGATAGACCTGGCCGTCCGAAAATACATCGAGCGATTCGTAGCCACAATTGCACAGGTCGGTCTTGCGCCCATGTTTGCCCCGCACGCGCACGCGCAGGCTGGTTTCATTGTCAATCACCATGCCAAGCTCGGCAGCCACCCCGCGTAGCTCGCGCATTATCTGCGTCACCTTGCCCGGCGGGATGAGCAGGTCGTTGTTGTCGTGGGCGCGCCCGCGCTCCTGGAGCCACAGGATGTGGTGCTCCTTTACGCCCAGCGCGCCCAGCATACGAGTAGTCTCCGGTATACGCTCCATGTTATGAGCTGTAACTGCGGTGCTAACAACAGGGGTAAGCCCTATGCTCACCAAGTCACGTATCCCCTGTATGGTGCGCTTGAAGGTGCGTGGGCCGCGCACCATTTCGTGCAACTCAGCGTCAGGCCCGTCAACTGAGATTTGCACGTTCAGCCTGCGCGGCTGGTCGAAATTGTTGGTGGCATCGCCGTTGATTTTGCGGGCCACCTCGGTCAGGCGAGCAAGTATGCTCTTGTTGAAGAAGGTGGCGTTGGTCAAGATTACCAACTCCGACTCGCGGCAGACGTACTCGATTAACTCAAATATATCGCTACGCATGAACGGCTCGCCGCCCGTGAAGTAGAAACGCTGAACGCCCAGGTCGCGAGCCTCATCGATTAGATGATAGAGGTCGTCCCTGGTCATCTCGTTTTCAGGCACGAAATCACCTGAGGAGACATAGCAATGGGTGCAGCGAAGGTTGCAGTCGTTGGTGACGAAGACATAGAGTTCGCTGAGCTGGCTGGGGGCTACTGTGGCGGCGCGCCCTGGATACGAAGGCTTGAGGACGGGCTTGCGGCTCACGAACTCTACCTGTGTGGCCTCTCCCAGGAAGTCGAACGTGTCGGCGATAGCCTCGTCCAGCGGCAGGCGCCACCTGCGAGCAATCTCTTCGGCTACTTCCATGACGTTGCGTCGCCCGTCGCACAGGCGAAGCACCTGCGCGCCGACCTCATTGGTCGAGAGCCAGTGGGGAGCTTCTGGGTCTATCACCAGATGTAGGCCGTCGCGCTCCATGTACACCCCTAGAGGCGCGTAATATACACCCTTATACGGATCGCTGAGTTGGCGGACTATGCCGCTCTCTATGATCTGCCTTCGGTTTGTCATGTTCATACTTTGCTTCCAACTCCTCAAGCGCCACTACGACCCGAGGCTGGTACGCTTGCCGCACCACCAGATTCGTAATATCTGAATGTGCTGATATTCTGGGATTTGCCAATAGGCGAAGCTATGGAACTAATTATAGCATCAACTTGTTACAAGATTATAAACAAAAGCGGGGTATCGCATGATATGTGCTATCATATCTGAATGAAGCCTATCCCATCTAGTGGCTTATTGATTATCATGGCGAAACAACCGGCAGTCGGTACAGTCAAGACGCGGCTCTGCCCACCCTTGACAGCGGAAAGTGCAGCGCTTCTTTATGATGCGTTCCTGCGCGACACTGTATATATGGTTGCTGAGGGGTGCATGCTGGCGGGCGATGTGACGCCGGCCCTTGCATATGCCCCGGCGGAGGCGCAGGACTACTTCAGGGCTATGCTACCCGATAGGTTTGTGTTGCTTCCGCAATCGGGCGGCGACCTTGGCGAGCGTTTGAGTAACCTGCCTGCCCAGGCACAAAAGCTGGGCTACACGACCGTCGCGATGATAAGCAGCGACAGCCCCACGCTGCCGGCGATTGTCGCTACTGAATGCTTTGCGCAATTAAGCAAGCCCAACGTAGATGTTGTACTCGGCCCGTGCGAGGACGGCGGTTACTATTTAATAGGTATGAAAGCACCGCAGCCCACCCTCTTCACCGGTATTACATGGAGCACAGATGGCGTCACATGCGAGACGATACAGGCTGCTGCAAAGGCCGGACTTAATGTCGCGCTCTTGCCTTTATGGTACGATGCCGACACGATTGAGGATTTAGAACGGATGTGGGCCGACCTCGATCACGATAAGGTGAAGGCACCCCACACGCGCGCCCTGCTCGCCTCTTTGCTGCCGTCAATAATGTCCGGGGTTGAGTCAGCTTCGACGGGCTGAAGCGTCAGGTAACATCGGTGAGACATCAGTCGAATCGATAAAGTGGTAAAGGAGTCAATTATGGCGGCAACAGATAGAGCGATGCAATCGCCGGTTCCTCCAGGGAGCGCAACCGGAATGGCAGACTCCGCAGACAAAGCGCGCGAGGGGTTCGCTCACCTCTGGCCCGTGCGCGTCGCCAGCATAGTGATCGGCGTACTCTGGTTCACGCAGGTGCTCTGGAAACTGCCCTGGGACACTTTCGGCTCCCCCGGCCTTAAGGCGAACCTCACGCCGAGCGCGCAGCAACCCGGCCCCTTTATTGATAACGGCCAGGGGCTTTACCACTGGATGACGGTCGAGGCGCTGCATGGCAACTGGCTTGTGCCCTTTTACGGCGATTTGATTAAGAACCTGGCGCTTCCGAACTGGCAACTGGTGGGTTGGCTTACATTCTTCATGGAAGCCTTTATCGCAATCTCCCTGATATTCGGCCTTTTCACCAGGCTCGGCGGCCTGGTCAGCTTTGTGCAAGCCATCAACCTCTTCCTGGGCCTATCGCAGGCTCCGGGTGAGTGGGTGTGGACTTACATCATGCTTTTCACGCTCGGGTTCATCTTTATGCTTACCGGGCCGGGTAGATTGTGGGGTATCGATGCCTTGTTGCGGCCGAGGCTGCGAGAGCAGGCAGCGGGAGGCAGCAGTCTGGCGAAATGGCTGTATATGCTGACATAGCTGCCACCCCAACAGCTCCCGGAGATAGGGCGGAAAATGTCGAAGGCACTCTGAGCCCAGAAGACGAGTCTGGCATTGAGAAAACCGACAAAAGTAGCGGCAAGTTATCGCTGCGCCTCCGGTGGGTGCTACTGATAGCGGTTGGACTGCTGTCCCTCGGCGGCTACTATGCCGTCTGGCGGGTCTCGGATGTAAATCGTGCGCCGCAAGCTTATGGAGCTTTCGTAGCGCTATATGTGGCTTTGTTCGCTCTCTATCTGCTCGCTTGTTATCTCGTGCTCAGTGCGGGACGCGCGCTCTCGCTCAAGCCTATGCTCCTTCTGATAGGCATCGTGGCAGCATTAGCACGCGCACTGCTGGTGCCTGCCCCACCTACTCTCAGCAACGATATCTATCGCTATGTTTGGGATGGGCGCGTCATGTCTGCGGGTATCAGCCCATTCCGGTATCCGCCGGGCGCGCCACAGTTGGTGGGCCTGCGCTCGCCTGAGTACGACCGAGCCCTGTGGCAATACATCAACCGTAAGAACGCTATTACTATCTATCCGGCAGGAGCCGAGCTATTTTACGAGGGTGTCTATACGCTTGTGCCCGATAGTGTGGTCGCTATGAAAATCGCTATGGTAGCGGTTGACCTGGCAAGTTGCGCGGCACTGGTACTTTTGCTTGCCTTGTTGGGGATGCCGCCTGCGCGCTCAATCGTCTATGCCTGGTCGCCTTTACCTGTAATGGAGTTCAGTAGCAGCGGGCACGTAGAAGCACTATCGGTGCTGTGGACGCTGCTGGCTTTGATCGCGGGCGTGCTGGCGGTGCGGAGGTACGGCGCCGGAGGGCAGCGCAGATTCACGCTATTGTCGCTGCTGGCAGCCATCTGCCTGGGCGCTGCAATACTTGCGAAGCTGATACCCCTATTGCTGCTGGCGGGCTGGTTTCGGCGGTTTGGGTGGCGGGTGTCTCTTGCGGCAGTGGCAGTTTTTGGCGTCGTCTCGCTTATTTTCATCGGAGCGTGGGGCGGCTACATCTCGCCTTTCCTGGGGACCTACCTGGGGAGCGAAGAAAGCAACGCGCCATTTTTCTACATTCTGAAGTATGGGATTACGACCCCGCTCGGACTGGGGGATGGTCCTGTGCGTTTGCTGCTCGGAGTCTCGCTGGCAGCCTTTGCGCTCTTTATCCTGCTCAGGCGCGAGCATGGCCCCTATGATTTTATAGGCAAGAGTTTTCTGCTTGTCGGGGCATATCTGTTGCTGGCAACCAGCACATATGCATGGTATGCTACATGGCTGCTTCTTTTCGTGCCCCTGTTCCTGCCTCCCAATGGATTGCTGATATTCGGTAGTTCAGTAAAGCCGGGTCAGTCGAGCCTTCCGGTAAGGACCGCAAGAGGTAAATGGTGGAGGGCCGGACATTTTAGCCACGGAATAGCCTTTGCTGCCCTTGCCTATACAGGGCTGACCTTTCTCGGCTACCTGGGCTTTGCCTGGCAGGTGCCGATACTGCCATGGGCTCTAGTCGCGTTACAAGTTTGTATTGTCGGATTATCAGGTGTCTTATGCGTTCCCTTCCTAAATCGCTCTACATAGAACCCACCAACCGCTGCAATTCCCTTTGCACCACGTGCCCGCGCACCTTCTTCCCGATGGAAGCGCCCGCAGATATGAGCCTTGAGCACTTCAAGTCCATCATTGACCAGTTCCCTGTGCTGGAGAGGGTGGTGTTGCACGGGCTCGGCGAGCCGATGCTGAACCACGACCTGCCGCAGATGATCCGCTACCTGAAGGCTCGTCCGGAAAAGACGCACGTGATCTTCAATAGCAATTCCCTCTCGATGACAAAGAGAAGGGCCGAGGAACTGATTGAAGCGGGCCTCGATGAGTACCGCGCCAGCCTGGATGGAGCCACCCCGGACACCTACATGGCAGTGCGCGGAGTGAATGCGCTGCCCAGAGTTCTGAAGAACTTGCGTGTGCTGGTAGAGACAAAGCAGCGCCTGGGCTCAACTACACCGCACATTTCAAGCTGGTTCATCGCCATGCGTGAGAACCTGCACGAGCTGTTGGGCGTAATCCGATTGAGCCACGCTGCCGGGATAGATGACTTCTATTTGCAACGTTTCGTTTATTTCGGCACAGGGATGGGCACAGAAGAGCAGTCTCTCTACCACCGTCTCAAAGAGGACGAGAGCACTCTTGTAGCAGAGGCGGAGAAGCTTTGCAGCGTGCTCGGTATGCAATTCAGTGCGGCGGGCGCGTCCACACCCGTAGAGATGATGTCTGCGGAAGCGCAGTTGAGCCGTCCATGGTCGGAGTGTCGCAGGCCAACCACATTGAGCTACATCACCGCCAACGGCAACGTTTTATCATGCTGCTTTGTGCCCTTCGTCAGCCATGATTATGCCCAGACAGGAGAGTTCGTCCTCGGTAACGCTTTCGAGCAACCCTTCACCGAAATATGGAGCGGCGCAGCATACAACGAGTTCCGCCGCCGCATACTCACCGATAATCCGAGCGACTGCTGCCGGGGTTGCGGAAGCAAGTGGAGCCTTTGAACGTCGTCACCGTAATTCCTGCCTGGAACGAAGAAGGGAATATCGGGCGCGTGGTAGCAGATATTCCCGCAGAGGTGTGCGGGCAGATTGTGGTTGTAGATAATGCCAGCACTGACCATACCGCCGAAGTAGCTGAAAATGCAGGCGCGATAGTGGTCCACCAGCCGAGGAGGGGGTACGGTTATGCCTGCGCAGCCGGAGTGGAGAAAGCGTACGCCCTCGGCGCTGACGTGATAGTGTTCCTCGACGGCGACTACAGTGATTATCCCGATGAGATGCCCCTGCTGTTGGGTCCTATCTTGCGGGGGGAAGCCGATCTGGTCATCGGCTCGCGCAACCTGGGCGGCATGGAGCAGGGCGCGCTTCCGCGGCACGCCGTTTTCGGTAACCGTCTTATCTCTCTCATCATGAGGGCGCGCTTCGGTGTAAAGATAAGCGACCTGGGGCCGTTCCACGCAATACGAGCCCGCACGCTGCGCTCGCTCGCTTTGAGCGAGATGACTTACGGCTGGACGGTTGAAATGATTATGCAGGCGGCAAGGCGAAAGTGCCGCATAAAGGAAGTGCCAGTGCGGTACCGCAAGCGCTTGAGCGGCCAATCAAAAGTGAGCGGCAACCTGACCGCAAGCATCAAAGCGGCATCACGTATTTTGAGTGTTACTTTGCGCCACATTGTTTGATTTGGGTGCGGGCGGATAACTATGAAAATGGGCACTGAGCGACCGAGCGAGCTTGATCCTGAGCCACAACTTGTGGACGGCGAGCAACGATCCCTGGCGCGTTCGGTTCTCAACGAGCCGCCCCACATCCAAAAGCCGAATCTCTCTCCCCTGATGATTGCAGGTTTGCTGTCGCTACTTGGCTACTGCACCTTCTGGGTGCTGATGCAGTCCGAGACGCTGTGGTCCCGCCCTCTAGAGCTGCCGGGTGGTGACAGAGGTATTTTCGGGCAGATTCGACGTCTATTTCCGCAGGATTGGCTGCAGGCCCGGGTCGGATCGAGTCTGGGTGCCGCTAATATTTACATTTACATCGGGCTCCTGGTCTTCTTATTCCTGTTCTACTGGCGCGCACTCAGGGTGGGGTTTAGAATGGAGGCATCATTCAGCGCCCCCGGCGAAAACCGGGTGTTATGGCCTGTGCTTGGTATCTCGGGCCTTATTTTGCTCGTACTGCTGTTCGTGCCGGGCGTAATGTCCGCCGACCTGCACAGCTATATCTGGTATGGACGCATCTTTTACGACTATGGGGCGAACCCGTTCGTCCACGCACCGCTTGAATTCGCTTCGCGGGATACAGGGCAGTGGCTGAACCTCGTGTACTGGAAAGATGTCCCTTCCGTCTATGGCCCCGTGTGGGTATGGCTAGCAGGAGGCATCGCCTGGCTGGCAAGCTTGTTTGGAGGAGATATAAGTCTTAACTTGCTCGGCCACAAATTGCTGGCGGATGTTGCCCATCTTGTGAATATAGTTATTCTCTGGCATGTGACCGGGCTGGTGATAAAACGCTACTTCCCGGCACTCTCAGCCTCATCACAGCCGGAACAGCAAGACCGGCACTTATACAGCAGGCTGGGAGTAACTCTTTTCTACGCATGGAACCCTCTGCTGATGATCGAGATCGGGGCCAACGGGCACAACGATGTGCTGGTCGTGACGTGTATCCTGGTTGGACTGTGGCTCTATCTGTCGGGACACTGGCGCGTCGCTGCCAGTGCACTCGCACTGGCGTGCCTGATAAAGGCGACGGCCCTGCTCGTATGGCCGGGATTCCTCTGGCTCTTGCTCTGGCAACCTCAGGGCGAAGTGGTCCCGAAGCGCGTGCCGGATAGCACACAGGGAGGTAAAACCCTTCCCGGTGAAAAGCCGGATTGGCATAAAACAGGGCAGGTAGTACAGGCGATAGGCATTGCGCTCGCCACATGGGTGGTTTGCTATATCCCATTCTGGGAAAGCATAAAGACCCTGCAACCGCTGACCGGTGGACCTGCCTCCAGACTTTTTATTAATTCGTTGGCCTCTCTGGTACGATTCAATGGTGGGGAGTGGCTGCATGGGCTAGCTCTGGCGCATGGCTGGTCAACTCTGGCAGGCAGCACAATCGAGAGTACTCGCGTAGTCATAGAAGTTTGGATACGCTGGCTTGCATGGGGGGCAACTATTGCCCTGGCGATACCACATGTCTGGCGAGGACGAACAGTTGTTGGCATGCTGAGCGGGTGGGGTTGGCTGCTTTTCTTTTACCTGACTATAGGCGCGCTCTGGTTCTGGCCCTGGTATGTGTCGTGGCTTATCGTACCGGCGGCGCTGGCCGGACCCGGAAGGTTGATGAAGGCCACAGCTATACTGTGCTTCACAAGCCTACTGGTGTACGCAGTCTATCCGGCGCTGCCTGTCGCTCTGGGCGGTCTACTTTACTGGCGGGCACTTTTTGTTATTGCGCCTGCGCTCTTCTATGTGGGTGTGAGCGGCCTTATTGCAAGGATGAGGGTTACCCGAAGCCGGGTCAAACCGGCAGCGTGAGATATCTACGAGCGTTAACTGCCTACTCGGATGGGCCGTATGTCGTTGGCATTTTCTATCTGCTGATTACCAAATAGAAGCGCCTTAGCAGGAGCCACAGCAGCAGGAAGTGTCAGAACTGAGAGTTCACAATCTCGGTCGGCAGGCTTTCCGCGTAACAATGGTGGGCGAAGTGTGGCATTTGTGTGCCGTCAGGCTGCCATCAACAAGTCTTGCAGGGCTGTCTTGGCTACTTGCCGCATCCCCTGCAGCTGAGCCATAGTTAGAACACTCAAAGCGTGAAAGGGAAGATTGCGCGCTCTGAGTTCTGACGCTTCCGTATGGGGGAGCAAGAGAAGATATCGCTGAAGGTAGTGGCCGCAAGGTGGCCCAAACCAAAGTCTCAGCAGTCCTTAGAGCCGCTATGGCTGAGCCGCTATGGCTGAGCCGCAAGGGTGGAGCACTCACAAGTTCAGCCGTAGGTCCGGTGATGGCCGAGCTTGTCCAAGGGGCAGGCAAGCTGGTTCCTCAAAAGACCAGTGTTCATTCCTTACGCCATACCTTTGCGCGCAGCTACTTATCTGAATACCCAGGAGATGTGGTTGGACTGGCAACCCTGCTTGGGCACAGTTCGCTCGACACCACCCGCCTCTACAGCCAGCCCGCCGTATCGCAGTTAGGGGCTCGTGTGGAAAGGCTCTCCCTCAACGCCTATGCAGGGTAACATCTAAGTGTGCCAACGCGTTGGCACACCATACGTCGAAGACCAGATGCAGGTTGGTTCACACATGAACCAGTGCAATCGAAAACCGCACTCACGTCCTTCGTCCTCAGTGCAACTCAAAACTGCACGGAGTGCAACCCAAAATCGCGCGCAGTGCAACCCAAAACTGAAAGTGACATAAGGGACAGTCGAAATTACACGCAGGGACAGCCCAAATTCAAAGTGACACCTGTTGCCACTGTCACTTCAAACTTTGAGGTGCACTGCGCGTGTATTTGGATTGCACTGATTTGTGGCTTTGAGTTGCACTGGTTCACGAGTGAACCATTCCTCGCCCGGTTTTGGCATAATGGTATCTGCGGCCAAGCGACGCACGTTCCGATGTTACCCTGCATAGGCGTTGAGGGAGAGCCTTTCCACACGAGCCCCTAACTGCGATACGGCGGGCTGGCTGTAGAGGCGGGTGGTATCGAGCGAGCTATGCCCAAGCAGAGTTGCCAGTCCAACTACGTCACCCGGATATATAGATAGGTAGTTTCGCGCAAAGGTATGGCGCAAGGAGTGGGCGCTGGTTTCCTGCGGCACCAGCTTACCGGCCGCTTTGACAAGCTCGCCCATCATGGCCCGTGAGTAGGATTGGATCCAAAACGTACGCTCTGGCGTTCAGTTTACTGTACAGTTGGACTGGGCGCGTGTATCATTAGGGCGATGAGCAATAATGAGGCTCTAAGCGAGCTGGCCCGACAGCATAGGCAAATCAAAGACCGTCTACGAACAGCCGCCGTACGGTTCCACGACGCTCAAATAGAGCGTACCTGGGCTATCGTCTCTGCCCATGAGCAGGGCTTGTCGGTTCGGCAGATTGCTGCGGCCACTGGCCTCAGCCCCGCGCTTGTACATCAACTGCTCACCACCTCTATGACCACGAGATTCCTCAATGGCTAAGTTACCTACGCGAAGGAGATGGATTAGATGAACCTGCCCGCCCACCGGGTGAGGGTGCCCGACAACCACAAGCGTCCCAGTCGAACCTGATGACCCAACTGAGTGTGGAAGTCAGGGCACTGCGGCGGTGTATCGGTTGGCTTGAGCAACTGGAGCAAGGAAAGCCGGTAGTGATGAACCTGCGATTGGAGACAGATCACCAAACCGAATACGTGACGTTTGATGGGAACGGATACAGCGGACCCTGGGTCGGATCGCCGCAGATGTGGAGGAGTTGGGGAGATGGTTCGGAGGAGGGGAGGAAGGGACGAGGGGAGGAAGGGACGAGGGGAGGAAGCTCCATCCGGTCCTTCCCAGCCTCTCTAGGCTGGGAAAGGTGACGAGGCACAACATCGGCGCAGGTTAGCAGAGCCGCCACTACAGCCACGGCGTCTTAGTTCGTATGAAGAGCGGAACGCACTGCGGGCTGAAGCAGGATTACCACCGCAGTAGGATCATACGCTGCTCAGGTGTTCAGCAAACTGAACGCCAAAGCGTACGTTTTGGGTCCAATCCTGCTCACGGGCCTAAACCTGCTATGCTATAATGGCACTACTTTACTCTAACGTCCGCTCCTTATAGCGCGGAGGTCGCTTATGTCCCGCGTCCAGCACGGGCCGCAGCTAACTCTTCCAACCGGCACGGTGACTTTCCTTTTCACCGACATAGAGGGCAGCACCAGGCTGTGGGAGGAGTATCCCGAGGAGACACGTGCCGCCCTTGTCCGGCATGATGAGCTGATTGAAGCTGCGGTGGCCCAGCACGAGGGCTCCGTGGTGCGGCCTCGTGGGGAGGGTGACAGCCGCTTCGCGGTCTTCTCCAGGGCTACGGGCGCTGTGGCCGCGGCCGCCGCACTGCAAAAGGCCCTGTTTGTCGAGCAGTGGACTACGCGTACGCCTGTGAAAGTGCGTGCGGCGCTGCACACGGGGGAGGCCGACCTGCGGGAAGGCGACTACTATGGGAGCGCGGTCAACCGCTGTGCGAGGCTGCGAGCAGCCGCTCATGGCGGGCAGACATTGATCTCTCAAGTTACCAGCGTGCTGGTGAATGACGACTTGCCTGCGGGGGTGCAGTTACGAGACCTTGGAGAGCAACCGCTCAAGGACTTGCAGCGCCCTGAGCATATCTTCCAACTGGTAGTGGAGGGGTTGCCTGGCGACTTTCCGCCCCTGAATACCCTGGACAAGCGTCCCAACAACCTGCCCATCCAGGCCACTCCCCTGATCGGACGTGAGAAAGAGGTGACCGAGGTCTGCGCCCTGTTGCGACATACCGAGACACGTCTGCTTACCCTGGTTGGCCCGGGTGGCACGGGCAAGACCCGCATGGCCCTTCAGGCCGGGGCCGAGCTGATCGATGAGTTCGCCGACGGGGTCTTCTTCGTGGCGCTGGCCCCTATCAGCGACCCTGGCCTGGTGCTATCCACCATTGCCCAGAGCCTGGGAGTCAAAGAGTTCGGGGCTCGGCCGCTGATCGACACCTTGAAAGATTATCTCGGCGGCAAGCAGATGCTTTTACTGCTCGATAACTTCGAGCAGATCATGGAGGCGGCCACCCACGTAAGGGATATACTATCGGGGGCGTCGGGCCTGAAAGTGCTGGTCACCAGCCGGGAGGCCTTACGCATATATGGCGAGAAGGAATACCCGGTGCCCCCGCTCGATCTGCCCGACATCAAGCACCTGCCGTCCCTCGACCGCCTCATGCAATACGAGGCAGTGCGCCTCTTCATAGAGCGGGCGCAGGGGGTCAAGCCCGACTTCCAGGTCACCAACGAGAATGCTCCCGCGGTGGCCGAGATTTGCTTTCGCCTCGACGGTCTCCCTCTCGCTATCGAGCTGGCTGCCGCCCGTATCCGGCTGTTGCCGCCCGAGGCTATGCTGGCCCGGTTGGACGGCAGGTTGCGGCTGCTCACCGGCGGGGCGCGCGACCTACCCGCCCGCCAGCAGACGCTTCGCGGCGCTATCTCCTGGAGCTACGACCTGTTGGACGGCGAAGAGCAAAAGCTGTTCAGGAGGCTGGGGATTTTTGTGGGAGGCTGCACCCTGGAGGCGATAGAGGTAGTGGCGAGTGCTTTAGCCTCGGAGTCTGCCGGCCCACTACTGGCCACCAGCCACTCGCCACTCGCCACTACGGACATCGACGTGCTCGATGGCATGCAGTCACTGATTGCCAAGAGCCTGGTGAGGCAGGACGAGCAAGCTTCGGGTTACGCGGCGGGCGAACCGCGCTTCTGGATGCTGGAGACTATTCGCGAGTACGCGCTCGAGCGGCTGGCGGAGAGCGGGGAGGCCATAGAAACGGGCAGGCTGCACGCGGAATACTACCTGAGACTGAGTGAGGAAGGGGAGCCAAGGGTGCGAGGACGCGAACAATTAGCCATGCTCGACCGGTTGGAGGCGGAGCACGACAACCTCAGGTCCGCGATGCATTTCTCACGCGACCAGGGGCTCTCAGAGATGGAAATCGGGCTGGCACTGGGGCTGTGGTTCTTCTGGAAGACACGCGGTTACCTGTCAGAGGGCCGACGGTGGTTTGAAGACTGGTTGGGCAGAGAGGCCGGGCGCACGGCGCTTCGAGCGAACGCACTTCGCTGCGCGGGCGTCCTGGCGTGGGAGATGGACGATATGGCTGCTGCCTACGACCTTGCGACGGAGAACGTGGCTATCTGGCGGGAGCTAGGCGAGCCAGGAATTTTCACCGGCCTTGGTGCGTCCCTGGGCCAACAGGCTGCCGCGGCCCAATTCTCGGGCCACCCCGGCGTTGCCCTCCAGGCAGTCGAGGAGGTGCTGCGATTGCTGCCTCAGGCTGATGACCCCTGGTATTCCGGTATGGTACTGTTGCAACTGGGCCTGGTCACGATGTGGGGCTTGCCGGGCGATCTCGCGCACTCGCGATCCTATCTTGAGGAAGGCTTGCAATTCTTCCGGAAAGCGGGGGATAGATGGGGCATATCCCAGATGGCGAATAGCCTGGGAGACATCTCAAGGATCGAGGGGGACTACGCCCCGGCGGAAAAAAGATACGCGGAGAGCCAGGTGCTGTATCGCGAGCTGGGACTCAGGAGAGAGATACCTGCTTCACTGCATAACCTGGGATACGCCGTGCTGGCGCAAGGCGATCGCCGGCGAGCGGCCTCACTGTTTGCCGAGAGCCTGGTCTTGCATCGCGAGCTGGGAAACAAGGGCGGCATGGTCGAGGTGATCGCGGGTTTGGGAGGGGTAGCAGCCGCCCGAGGGCAGCCCGAGCGGGCCGCCAGGCTGTTCGGCGCGGCGGACGCCCTGTACCGGGCCTTCGACATAACCATCTGGCCCGCCGATAGAGCGGACAACGATCGCGCATCCGCCACGGCCCGGAAGCAACTGGGCCAGGCCGCATGGGAGAAGGCATGGGCGGAGGGGCAGGCCATGAGCATCGAGGAGGCTACCGCATATGCCTTGTCAGAGGAGCCGTAGAGCGGCTACGGGACGAAGGATACCCTACCTATACAGCAGAGAGTTCAAGCTTGAAACGCTGCGACTGCTCAAGAGCAGTGGCAAGACCAAAGCAGACCTGGAGCGTGAGCTTGGGTTGTATCCCGGTCAGATCCACTTGTGGGAAAGGGCATTCAATAAGGAAGGGGGCAATGTGGAGCAGGCCTTCCCTGGCACTTGGGCTCTGTGAGCCCGGGACACCAAAGCGATGCTGAAGCTGAGGTCCACCGGCTGAAACGAGAGCTGGAGATAGTCGGGCAAGAGAGGGACATTCTAAAGAAAGCAATAGCCTATGGGCAAAGCCCTTCTTCTCCAAGACGCAAGACCACGACTGAAGTTCGCTTTCGTGCATCGGCACCGCACAGAGTACGAGATAACGATTTTGTGCAGAGTGCTGAGTGTATCAAGAGGCGGGTACTACAGGTATTGTGTAGTGCGCCCCTAGACTTGGCTAATCGTCACTTTAGGTGAGGGGTGTGGAGTGTGGAAGTGTCAGAAGTCAGCGAACGCAATCTCTCCTGTAACGCTTTGAGTGCCCTAACTATTGGTAAGCCGCAGCAACCTGCGTGTCGTTAGGCAACCATCAGCAGATATTGCAGGGCACCCAATCGCTGCCGGAATAGCCGGCGTTGTTCCGACAAGGGTATTTTTTCTTTCGCCTTGGTTCGGTACCGGAAATAATCCCTTTGTTCATCATAAGCCCGGCAAAACCGCGATGCCGACTGGAAGTTTCCAAACCCTCTCATTGGATAGTATCGCTGTTTGATGCCTCGATGATCCTGTTCAATTCGATTATTAAGATACTTGCTTGTTCGGTGCACGACTTTGCGACCCAGTATCCGGCGTATCGCACGTGGGTAGGCGTCGTGTCCGTCGGTCGTTACCTTCTCTGGCTTGTGACCAACCACATCCTTAGCTTGAGTGAAGAATCGCTTTGCGGCGGCCATATTTCTCTTCTCCGAGAGCATCGAATCGATTAGGGTGCCATCCCGGTCAATGGCACGATACAGATAGTGCCACTTGCCCCCAACCTTGAGGTATGTCTCGTCCACATGCCACGAACGGCCCGCCTTCCCCTTGCGCCTGACGCGTAATTGCTCAGTGATCAGCGGCGCAAAGCGACCTTCCCAGTCGCGTACAGCTTCATGCGTGAATTCAAACCCACGCACCAGGAACATCTCCGCCACGTCTCGCATTGCCCTCATAACGTTTCCCTGACTGTATCGAAGGCGCCACAGTACTACGAGGAGCACTATGTCTGTAGGAAACTGTAGGAAACTGTAGGAAATTGTATGGCGTGGCTGTTCTCTCATTGAAGGTGCGGTGGCAGTTCTTGCAACGAAAGAGCTTGTATCCAAGAGAGGTTTTCCTTGCCAGTTGGGTGGTGGCCGGGGATGAGCAGTGGGGACAATTGAGACAGTTCATCAGTATTCCTTATCGAGATGGTTCAATCCTGCGTAAGGATAACCGATGAAAACCATCAGCGCCAGCCGTGTACCACGTTCTGCCACTTCCCTGGGCGGGCTCTACGCAGGGCAGAATACGAGGATGAAGGGGTGCACAACCCATCCTTTTATCGACCTGTGAGTATCATCAAGGGAACGAAAGTGGGCCCTGACGCAACGTTGGTGGTTCGGAATGGTTTGGGCCGCGGAATCTACCGCTGGACCACTTCGCTGCGCACCAAAAGCCGCTGGTACAATATTTGATCACCATCCTGGTGAAATTGGCCCCCAATTCTGCGTCAGAGCCCACTTTCGTTCGGATGATATTCACGGGCCGATTTCTGGCCTCTTGTGGCGTTATCGTTTGATTGGGATATTCTTATACATCTACGTCTCCTGGTAGTGCTGAACAAGTGATTGCGGATGGCCTGTCTCCAAGCTGCTGACTCTATCTCCTAGGCGGCTCATGCGTTGCCCAGGAGATAGAAGCTGCGGACTGCTGGTTGCCGGTCGAGTTTACCTCGCGAGCGACTGGCAATTGGGGAAGAATGCTCCCCCTACAATCTTGGAGGTCTGGCCTCTTGTCGCATTGTTGACCGGGCGGAAGTATGGGAGGTTGCCCCCGCCGCACGGTTCACCGGGGCCGCCGCACGCATAGCCGCTCATCACGCCCCGCGAGGCAAGCCGGTAGATGAAATCATAGAAGGTGGAGCCTATCGGCACATCCTGGAAGAGCTGCGCCCCGGCAGGTTCGGTAAACCCAGCCGCGTTCGACACGATCTTGGAGATTTGGCCTCTTGTGGTGAGGTTGCTGGGACGGAAGTAGGGCAGGTTGCCCCCGCCGCATGGCTCTCCTGCGCCGCCGCATGGATAGCCGCCAATGTATCCCCGAGACGCCAATCGATAGATGAAATCATAGAAGGTGGAGCCTACCGGCACATCCTGGAAGAGTTGTGCTCCGGGAGGATCCTGGAACCCTGCCCCGTTCGACACGATCTTCGCTATCTGCCCTCTTGTAACATTCACGTTAGGACGGAAGTAAGGATTGTTGTTCGGATCGCATGGCTCTCCAGCCCCTCCGCAAGCGTAGCCTGATATTATACCCTGGCATGCCAGGCACCTGATAAAGGGGTAGAAGGTTGAGCCCTGCGGTACGTCCGTGAACTGTATAGGGCAGGATGCGGCGCAAGGGTCTGTATATCGCTCTACCAGCGTGTGCGTTGGACCACCGTTGTAGGAATTGCCCACAGCCCACACATCATTGGCTGACACCACCGCTACCCCGCTCAGGACGTTTTGGCCTAACACTGGGTAAGGATTAGGGCTGGGCACGATGGTCCATGCCGTGCCGTTCCAGTGCTCCACTAGCGTCTGGCTGTCAGCGCCGCTGCCGTAATTGACCTTCCCCACAGCCCACACATCGTTGGCTGACACCGCCGCCACCCCGTTCAGGAAGTTACTACCAGAGTTAGGGCTGGGCACGATGGTCCATGCGGTGCCGTTCCAGTGCTCTGTCAGCGTCTGCAGCTGAGTACCGTTGACGTAATAGCCCACAGCCCACACATCATTGGCTGACACCACCGCTACCCCGTTCAGGTCGTTGGCGCTTGACCCGGAATTAGGGCTGGACACGATGGTCCATGCGGTGCCGTTCCAGTGCTCCACTAGCGTCTGATAGTTAGAGGCGTAGTATTCGCCCACAGCCCACACATCGTTGGCTGACACCACCGCTATCCCGTTCAGGCGGTTGTTAATTGACCCGGAGTTAGGGCTGGGCACGATGGTCCATGCGGTGCCGTTCCAGTGCTCCACTAGCGTCTGATCTATATTAGAGCCGTTCCAGTATTCGCCCACAGCCCACACATCATTCACTGACACCACCGCTACCCCGCTCAGGAGGTTGTAGCTTGACCCGGAGTTAGGGCTGGGCACGATGGTCCATGCGGTGCCATTCCAGTGCTCTGTCAGCGTCTGCAGCTGAGTACCGTTGTAGGAATAGCCCACAGCCCACACATCGTTGGCTGACACCACCGCTACCCCATTCAGGTCGTTGGTGCTTGACCCGGAGTTAGGGCTGGGCACGATGGTCCATGCGGTGCCATTCCAGTGCTCCACTAGCGTCTGATCTATATTAAAGCCGTTCCGGTAATAGCCCACAGCCCACACATCGTTGGCTGACACCACCGCTACTCCGCTCAGGAGGCTACTACCTGAGTTAGGGCTGGGCACGATGGTCCATGCCGAGCTACAATCTGGCGTGGACGTGGGAGTAGGCGTGATAGCAGTTGTAGCGGTGGGAGTTGGTGTTGTCTGGCTTGGCGGGTACCATAGCCCAATATAGGAGGATCGCTTTCCACCCGCATTGCCGAACGCCCCGCCCGCGTACAGGTTGCCGCCACTCGCTCCCAGCGCGTTGACAGCGGTATCAGTCCCGCTACCGAGACCTGACCACGTGCCGCCGTCCCATTTGGCTATGTGGTTCTGAGGAGTGGTGAACGAACCACCCACGTACAGGTCACTTCCAATGATAGCAAGTGAAGCAGGATCAGTGTCGACTCCGCCTCCCAGTGGAGCCCATGAGCCACCGTTCCAGACAGCAATTCTGTTCGCCGGGTTCCCACCTGCCAGACCGAAGTAGCCGGCGACATACAGATTGCTACCGCTAATTGCCAGTGCGACGGCCCCATTGCTGAGCCCTGTCCCCAGCGATGACCACGCGTTTCCATTCCACATAGCCACATAGGCGGCTGGTGCTCCACCGGCGTTTGGGAATGCACCCCCAATGTACACGTTGCTGCCGCTTATTGCTATCCCAAGCACATTGCCATCAACCCCGACGGTAAGAGGAGACCATGCGCTGCCGTTCCACCTGGCAATGTGGTTTACCGTGTTGCCGGAGGCCGTAGTGAAGGTGCCCCCCGCGTACACATCGCTGCCCGCGACAGCGAGGGCGTAGACAATTCCATTGGTGCCGGTGCCCATCGCGGACCACGCGCTGCCGTTCCAGTGGGCTATGTTGTTCACAGTGACACCACCCGCGGTGGCAAAGCTGCCGCCTATATACACGTCGCTGCCATTAATAGCTATCGAGTAGACAGTGCCGTTGGTGCCGCTACCCAGGGCGTGCCACTCGCTGCCGTCCCACCGGGCTATATTGTTTACAATCACGCCCTGGGCAGTGCTGAATGAGCCGCCCACGTACACGTCACTGCCGTTGACAGCTATGGCACGTACAATGTTATTAAGCCCGCTGCCCTGGGCAAACCACGCGGTGCCATTCCACATGGAGACATACTTCGTGGCGATACCCCCGGCAGTGATGAATTGGCCGACCACGTAAACGTCACTGCCCACGGCAGCAATCCCCTGGACGGCAGCAGTGGTCCCGCTACCCATAGCGTGCCACGAGCTGCCATCCCACCTGGCTATGTTGTTCACGGACACTCCACCCGCATTGGCGAACGTCCCGCCCACGAATACATCCGTGCCGGACAGAGCTATCGCAAGGACACTGCTGTCGGCTCCTGTGCCAAGAGCAGACCACGAAGTGCCGTTGAATCTGGCTATGTTGTTCGCAGATACTCCACCCGCGCTGGAGAAAAGGCCGCCCACATATAAGTAGCTGTTAGTGGCGGCCAGTGCATTGACAGGGCCATTGGTGCCGTTGGTCCCGCTTCCCAGGGCCGACCATGTGCTACCGTTCCATAGAGCGATGCGACTGGCCGACACGCCCCCTGCATTGATGAAGGAGCCACCCACATATACATTACCGCCGTTGATAGCGATCGCATTGACAGCGCCATCAGTGCCACTGCCCATCGCGAACCAACCACTGTCGTTCAATCGAACTATGTGGTTTACAGTTATCCCACCCGCAACCGTGAAAGCCCCGCCCACATATATGTCAGTGTTGGAGACAGTGATCGCGTAGACAGCGCCATTGGTGCCGCTGGTGAGGGCAGACCACGAAGTGCCGTCCCATGCGGCTATGTTGCTCGCTGCCCCCCCGCCCGCAGACGTGAAGGCGCCGCCCGCGATTAGAACACTGCCAAAGATGCCTATTGCGTTGACAGTGCCGTTGGTGCCACTGCCCAGGGCAGACCACCTGGCACCGTCCCACATAGCGATGCGGCTCGCAGGCACGCCCCCTGCGTTGATGAAGGAGCCACCCACGTAGACAACGCTGCCATTGACAGCTATCGCAAAGATGGAGGCATCGGTGCCGGGCGGGACGAACCTGGCGTCCCAGTTCTCATCGCCAGGGAGCAGAGGTGCCCCGCCGGATGGAGAGCTGGATGGCCCGGATTTGGAGCTGGAGCCGGAAGGTACAAAACGTGGAGCTTTGCCCGGCTCGCTTACCATGCTCCAGCCCCTGGGGTCCAGGCTGCCGCTGAACTTCCCATCCAGGTTGAGCGTGCCATTGGCATTGAGCATGCTGCCCAACGAAGTTTTGCCCGGGTGTTGGCCCGGCGTCGAAACCTGGGTCTGGTGTTGGGCCAGGGCGCTACTAAAGTGCCCCATGCCCACAAGAATTAGGATAGCTGCCAACACCAACAGGACGGAGCGCGTGATCATGCGTCTGCTCTGTGTATGCTTCGGAACCTGCGACGCTATCGTGCTGCTCGTCGCCGGTAGAGCCAAAAAGATGGCTTTCACAATAGCTATTGCCCTGTGATACATGTCAACCTCCCTTTGCCTGATCGTTTCAGTACGCTTGCGAGGCATCAGCCGTCGCTTTGCATTCGTGCTTTGTCCTCTTGCCCATCGCCCGTCGAACCCAGTACATCAGGGCCAGAAGAGGCAAATGAACCTGCCTCTTGCTCCATCATCTGTTCCAGCACTTCAGGCAGGCTCGATAATCCGTCGAATTGACATGACGCACCGCTCACTACGTGCTGTAGCTTGCCGTGTAAGCAAAGTGACCCATCTCTTGACCTTCGCTTCCATATTCGCACCAGGTATAGCGCGGTCGGAGGCTCCGTCCTTCGCCCTTCGTTGTCCCTGATATTCACATCTAGGCTCCTTTGAGTTGCCTGCGAGTGCAGTTGTTTGTTTCATTCAGCATGTCCCAAGTTGGTGCATGCTGCGCTGGTTTGCCTTCGCGATCGTGCTCGCCTATCTAGCGAGCGCTTGCTTAGCCTGGTGCATGCTGAGCACTTCTTTGACGCAGCTTTGATGCCACATGGTTAGGGGGCACCGTGCCCGCTACAAGTGCTACCATGGCTGTCGGAGTTAGTTCCATCGGGGCAGCTAGTGTTGGAGTAGAAAGCACCTGTCATAATGGCGCCAGTCATAGAGGCATGCCAAAGGTTGGTATTGCTCAAGTTGGCATTGGTCAGGTTGGCATTGCTCAGGTCGGCACTGAACAGGTCGGCATAGCTCAGGTTGGCACCAGTCAGGTCGGCACCAGTCAGGTTGGCATTGCTCAGGTTGGCAGCGTACATGTTGGCATTGCTCAGGTTGGCAGTGCTCAGGTCGGCACCGTGCAGGTTGGCAAGGTGTATGTTGGCGCTGCTCAGATTTAGGCCCACAAGATTGCGATAGCGCCAGTCGACATTGCTCAGGTCGGCAAGGGATAGGGCACTGACGAAGCCACCTCCAGTGCCAGCCGGGCCTTGAGGTCCAGTCGGGCCCATCGGACCAATAGGGCCTGTCGCACCCTGGGCTCCCGTCGCTCCAATAGGGCCGGTCGCTCCGGTGGAGCCCGAAGCGCCAACCGGGCCTACAGGCCCTATTGGGCCGGTACTGCCTTGCGGGCCAATGGCACCGGCAGGGCCAATTAGACCAATAGGGCCTGTTGCGCCCTGAGCTCCCGTCGCTCCAATAGGGCCTGCAGGTCCAGCGGGTCCAGCGGGTCCAGCAATACCCTGTAGTCCTTGCGGACCAATCGGGCCCGCTACACCCTGAATGTTCCAATCAAGTGCGGTCTCGTTCTGGCGGCACTCTTCGCTTGCTCCGATGATCCGGAGGACTCTGAGCGGGCCCTGGTTGGGGAACACGCACGAGTGTATCCTGGTTGTATCGCCACCGTGGGCGCTGACGCTGGACATATTCAGCACGCCAAAGCTCATCAAGCCTGCGAGCATGACAACTGCTGCGACCGCGTAATTCTTTAGACCTTTCATCTGCTTTCTCCTATAGTTACTGGTGTCGGTAGCTCCATCCATATGTTGACGACATCGCGTAAGCGAAGCCTGTCTATATCCTAGGGGAGATTGGAGTATAATGGTCTCCACAACTACTGACACAAAAAGTGACACAAACTTGCGGGCCTGAACTCCATGAACGTTCAAACACCGTTTCCCATCTGGCTCAAGCAGCGGCGAAGAGCGCTCGATCTCAGGCAAGAAGACCTGGCAGAACGTATCGGCTGCTCTGCATCGACCATCCGCAAGTTCGAGCTGGGCGAGCGCCGCCCTTCCCGTCAGATTGCAGAGCTGCTGGTCGAGTGCCTGGGCGTCCCTCCGGAGCAGCAGCCCGCGTACATCAGCTTTGCCAGAGGTCAAGGTTCCGTACCCGAGCCACCTATCTCAGCAGCTATCTCGGCACCTGCTCACGCAACTAACCTGCCCATTTCTCTCACCCCTTTGATTGGCCGTGAAAAAGAAATAGAGGCTATACAGCACTTACTCGTGAGTGCGAAGGTGCGCCTGCTAACCCTGACCGGACCACCAGGTATAGGCAAAACCAGCCTCGCATTGCAGGTGGCACATGATGTAATGGATAGCTTCAGGGATTGGGTGTTCTTCGTGAGTCTCGCCTCCATAGTCGAGCCTGACCTGGTGATCGTCACCATAGCCCACTCTCTTGGGGTGCTGCAGAAGACCACCGACTCACTACTAAACAGTGTTCAACAAGCGCTCAGTGGGAGAGAGACGCTGTTGGTGCTGGACAACTTCGAGCAGGTACTCGACGCATCGCCTGCTGTGCTCGAATTGCTGGGTGCTTGCCCCCACCTCCATATTCTGGTTACCAGCCGTGAAGCCCTTCATGTTCACGGCGAGCGGCAATTTCAAGTACCTGTTCTGGATATGGCAGACCCCGAACACCTGCCGCCACTTGACATCATGAGGCATATACCGGCGGTGGCTCTGTTCGCAGACCGCGCTCAAGAAGTCAAGCCTGACTTTGTGCTCAGCGAACAGAATGCCGGAGCCGTGGCTACGATCTGCGCGAGGTTGGACGGCCTGCCTCTTGCCATCGAGCTTGCGGCCGCGCGTATCAGGCTCTTCTCTCCACAAGAGATGCAGGCTCGTCTTCAGGTTCCGGAGCCTGCGAAGGAAGGACGTGAGAGCCGTTTGACGCTGCTGATGGGTGGGCCGCGCAACCTGCCTGCGCGCCAGCAAACTCTGAGGGCTGCCATAGATTGGAGCTACAATCTGCTAAGCGAGAGCGAGCAAACCCTGTTTGCTCGATTGGGCGTGTTCGTGGGTGGCTGCACTCTTGCGGCAGCAGCAGCCATTTGCAACCCTCATGACAACGCTGAGCCTCACACCGGGGGCGACCTTTCAACAGACTCAAAGCAGGCCTTGTCGTTCGATGTGCAGGAGGGTATAGCGTCTCTGCTGGACAAGAACCTGATAAAGCGGGAAGAGGGAGTGGTGGTCCCGAGCGAGCTAGAGAAGGAGACGGAGGGAGAGTCCCGTTTCAACATGCTTGAGTTGATCCGTGAGTACTCGTTGGAGACGCTAATCCTGCGGGCGAATGGGGAAGAAGAGGACATACGACGCCTGCATGCCGAATACTACCTCGCGTTTGCAGAAGTTGCGGATGTGGAGTTGCGCCGTGCCAACCCGAGGCCATGGCTGGATAAGTTGAGGCAAGAGCACGATAACATACGAGCCGCGTTAAGGTGGCTGCTCAATTCTGGGAATGCGACACTGGCCGTGCAGCTAAGTGGTGCTATGCACACTTTCTGGTTCCAGCGTGGTCATTATAGCGAGGGACGCCGCTGGCTGATGGAGGCATTGGCAGCCTGCGACGAAATGAATTGGCGAAGCCAAGAAGCTGTACCCACATTTACGCCAACACCTATCATCATACGTGCAAGGGCCCTCGGCGCTTTGGGGGGGCTTGCTCAGCAAGAAGATGATCACAAGGAGGCGACGGAGTGGCTCGAAGAAAGCCTTGCTTTGTACAGGGAAGCAGGAGACAAAGCCGGTATCGCGGGGGTATTGAGATGCCTGGCCTTTTCAGCAATGAATCTGGGCGACCAGGAGCGAGCGATTGCGCTTGGCAGGGAGGGGTTAGCTCTAGGTATTGACCCGGCGTTACGCTTCGAGACCATCAGGTTGCTCTATGCTATAGGCAGTGCGGCATTGTTTCAGGGTGACTTCGTACAAGCTGAAGAGTTTATCGCCAAAGCGGTGGCGCTAAGCCGAGAAGAGGGGGCTAAGGAAGGTCTTGCTGCCGGTCTCAACGCCCTGGGGCTGATTGCGCATTATCAGGGCGATTACAGTCGTGCCCAGGCGTTCTACGACGAAAGCCTGTCCATAGCCCGTCAGTTCGGCTACCAACACCACGTACATCACGTAGCTCTCAATATGGCCGACCTCGCGTTGTTGCAAGGCGATCATGAGCGGGCAGCGCCGCTTGTGACCGAAGGCTTGAGGTTGTCGGTGGAACTAGGCAGCAAGTCAGGTATTGCCGAGGGATTGGAAGGCATGGCATGGCTCGTGGGCACAACAGGGCAACCGGAGCGTGCTGCGCGATTGTTCGGAGCAGCCGAGGCGTTACGCGAGGGGGCCAACCTCCCCCTTCCCGCTTTCGCTCGCGCCATGGACGAACGTAGCGTGTCTGAGGTCCGATCGCTCATGGACGAGGAAGTATTCGCGAAGGGATGGATTGAAGGTCGGGCTATGAGTGTGGAGCAAGTAGTAGACTATGCCCTCGAGGAAATATAGCATAAGCCACGATTCGCCCACTGCAGCCTGAGTAAAGTACCGCTTTGTTTCCTGGGATTAGTACTTCGGTCTCGACGGGGGAAGTGTCAGAATGCAGTACACGGCTGGTGCTGATGGGATGCATCGGTTATCCTTATGCAGAAGTGAACCATCTCGATAAGGAATACTGATGAATTGTCCTCACTGTCAGTCGATCGCAACTACCCAACTGGCAAGGAAAACATCCCTGGGTTACCAAGTTTTCCGTTGCAGATGCTGCCAACGCGTCTTCAACGAGAGAACTGCTACTCCTTTCAATTATCTCGAGTTCCCAACGGACATCGTACTGCTGGTTGTCCTTTGGCGGCTGCGCTACAAACTCAGCCTACGAGACCTTGCCGAGATGTTCCTGGAGCGCGGCTTCGAGTTTACTCACGAGGCAGTGCGCGATTGGGAAGCACGCTTTGCCCCACTGATCACCGAGCACTTGCGCTCCAAGCGCAGGGGCAAAGCTGGTCGATCATGGTATTGCGACGAAACGTATGTGCGTGTCGGGGGCAAGTGGTGCTACCTCTATCGAGCCATTGACCGAGATGGCAATCTGGTGGACTCCATGCTCTCGGAGCACAGGGATATGGCCTCCGCCAAGAGATTCTTCTTACAGGCCAAGGAAGTAGTTGGCCATAAGCCGGAGAAGGTAACGACCGACGGACACGACTCTTACCCACGCGCCATACACCGGATACTGGGGCGCAAAGTAGTTCATCGGACAAGTCGCCTAGCCCTCATAGAGCTTCCTTATTATCGGATGGAACAAGACCACCGAGGTATCAAACAAAGGTATTATTCAAGGAAGGTCTATGCGATCTATGGGTTTGGGAACTTCGCGTCGGCGTCTCGCTTTTGCCGGGCATTCGACGAGCAGCGAGACTACTTCCGTCATCGAACCAGGTCAAAAGAGAAGGTGACTTTGCCTGAACAGCGACGGATGTTCAGGCAGAGATTTGGAGCCCTGCAATACCTGATGAGGGCTGCCTAACGACACGTAGTTGCTGCGCTTTAGCCAACGCTGGGACGCTCGAAGCTTCACAGGGGAGATTGCGCGTTCTCAGTTCTGACGCTGCC
>JBBRDO010000067.1:0-25488 GCA_038203825.1 Chloroflexia bacterium
CTAGTATGTCACCAACCGTACTGGTAATGTTCCAATTCAAGTTACTGACGTTACGCAACGTGGTATGCAACGATCAGTGGAAGGAAGCATGGCCTCAAATGCTGAAAGTACACAATCTTGGCATCCCGCACCCGATCACCCTTGGCGGCGCTACAAAACACCCTACCCTACTCAGCACGCAAAACTTTGAACCACACCCAAGGGCGCGATGCTGGCGGCAATTTACTTGACATGCGATGTATAGTTGGATAGGCGCAAAGTGGAACTTCAACTTATCGAATCGCTAAAGGAGAAAAATCAATGGCAACAGAAGATGAAGTCCGTAAGGCGTCAGATCAATTCTACGCCGCCTTGAACAGTATGGGCAAGGGGGATGCCGGCCCAATGGACAACGTCTGGTCACACAGTGCAGACGTGACGACCATGCACCCGCTCGGCGGGCGGGAAGTCGGCTGGGACCAGGTCGCGGGACCGTGGGGGCAAATAGCTGGACTGGCCTCAGGCGGACAGGTTAAACTGACGGACCAATTGATTCGGGCTAGCGGGGATATGGCCTACGAAACGGGCGTCGAGAAGGGGGAGATGACGCTCGCGGGGCGGCAGGTCCCCATAAATCATCGCGTCACGAACGTCTATCGCCGGGAAGGTGGGGCGTGGAAGGTTGTCCATCACCACGCTGATGAATCTCCAGCCATGATAGACCTTCTCAAGAGTTTGCAGGCCGGGCAGTAAAGTTTCAGTGGGCGGCGCTTCCCCAGCGGGTTGCGGGCTGAGTTGGAGCCACCGAGTGCGCCGTTTTGATTAGTGGTTACACTTATTCACAAATGGAGATTTGTACAATGGTCACTTTGTTTGTAAAGCACGCAGTTGAGGATTTCCACAACTGGAAGTCCGTATATGACGACCTGGGGCCGACACGCCGCACAATGGGCGTCACCGGGGCCAGTGTCCATCAAGACCCCAAAGACCCCAATATGGTCACCGTCACGCACCAGTTTGCCACGATGGACGCCGCGACAACCTTTGCCAGTTCCGACGACTTGAAGAATGCGCTGATGAAAGCAGGTGTACGTGGGCGTCCTGATATGTGGATCACCACTGATGTCGAGCACACCGCGTACTAACGCCTGCTGACGGTTTAATGGGCAGGCGGCCTCACCTGCTAGGCGGCCTCTAATTAATTCGCTAAACTTCATCTAAGCAACCAAACTATAGGGCACGGCCCGTTATGAGGCTGTGCCCGTTATGGGGCGTACCCAAAAAGGAGAACAACCAAGCAGGCTTGACCCTGCTAGAATAGACACGGCGGAGAAGATTTACCGCGACAAAGTCGTGCCGTTGGCGAAGCAGTTCGGGGCCAGCCAATTGACTCTGATGGTGGACCTTGCTGCACAGATTGACGAGGGACTGCTTGCTTGGCACCGACACATCACACCCATTACTGAACACTATGCTCGCTTGATCGCTCAACGAGATTATCGAAGCAAAAGAGTAGCCTATTGGGGGCATATACTAAGGCAAAACACCTTTTCAATGATGTTAGCCTTGAAACAGTCAGGTGCTGAGATTGTGCTTGGAGCCTGCAACGTGGATAGCACAGATGATGTTGCAGCCGCTTATCTCGTCTCAAAGGGGATTCGGGTTTACGGCTGGCAGGGGATGAGTCAGGCGGATTATGAGGAAAACTTGGCGATCGTCCGTAGTTTCGACGCCGATTATCTTTGCGATATGGGCGGAGAACTATGCGTAGCGTATCTGGATAAACGCCCCCCTGTCAAAGGCGCTCTTGAAGCAACAATGAGTGGGCTTCATCTCTTGAAAAAACACAAGTTGCCGTTTCCTGTCTTCGATTGGAATAGCAGCCCGCTAAAAGACCTGCATAACCGGTTTCATGTTGGAGATAGCATCTGGCCTGCATTCAACCATGTAACCGGAATGGCGTTGTTTGGGAGACGCGTATTAGTAGTTGGTCATGGGCCTGTCGGCAAAGGAATTGCCGAACGGGCGCGTGATTTGGGGGCAATTGTGTACGTTGCGGATATAGAACCTGTGCGCCTTTTGGAAGCACGTCATCTTGGGTGTGAAACGGTTAGCTTGGATGAAGGGCTTGCTCGTTGCCACATCATCGTGACAGCCACAGCGGTCGAGGGAGTCTTGCGCGAAGAACATCTTCGCCAGGTAAAGCCTGGAACCATTCTTTTCAATGCTGGCCACTCGAATCGTGAAATTGATATAGACTGGCTATATCAGCAACCACACCAGCGAATGAAGGCCCACATTGAGCGGTTCGATATTGGAAAAACATACCTGTTCCTGTTGGCGCAGGGAAGTCTGTTGAATCTGGCTGCAGGAGCAGGCCCGTATGGCATTGACCAGTTTGATCACTATACCGCTGTGATGCTTTTGGGAATTGCCTGGATGTTCGACGGCATCCCAGAGGATATGGTACCGGGGCTGCAACGGTATCCAGCCCACTTGGAGCGAGAGATTGCCGAGCTATCGAGCCTGCTCTGAAAATAATCGAAAGCTCCATCATTTTCATCACACGCTGGTGGCTCTCAGGGCCATGCAAAACTGTTATGAACTTGAAGAAGTGGACCTGGTAAGCTTTGCGTTCCATAAGCAAAGCATACCCCAGCGATGTGAGCGATAGGGTGCAATGAGTATGACAGATAATGTGGAGGTTTACCGCCGCGTATTCGGTGCGGTCAATCGAGGTGATGAGGCGGCATTGGACGACTTGTTGACCGAGGACGTACTTGATCACAATCCGATCCCCGGCCAGGAGCCGGGTGTTGGCGGTTTCAAACAGTGGATGCGTTATGTGCGCACTGCCTTCCCCGACGTTCACGTAACGGTAGAGGACACCTTGAGCCAAGGGGATAGGGGTAGCAGGACGCGTGACCTGGCGCGGCACCCACGAGGGCCCGCTCGCCGGCGTTGGGGGATCTGGGAAGGCTGTGCGGTTCACGGCCAGTCACATTGTGCGTTTCGAAAACGGCAAGGCCGCCGAATGGTGGGGTGTTGCCGATCTCCTGGGCGCGCTGCAGCAGATTGGGGTGCAGGCCTCGACTTATGCGAGCGAATAGGCAGAGTGGGCGCGGAAGTAGGAACCGAAACGAGAAGCGCATAGTCGAATGTAGTCGCATATCAACGTCCGTTCTAGCTTATCAGTTTCAGTCACTGAAGTTCATAACACGCTCTAGGATTACAGCGACACTTAGCATGAGGAGTCATCCGGTCGCTGCTGGAAGCTATCGATGGTTCGCTCCCGGAATCCGTCGATGCCCACCATCTTTGGGATAGATTTTGACGAGACGATTCGAAAGGGGTAAAGTGTTGGCAAAGGCGAGTGAATACAACCAATACGCCCAGTCCCGCCGGGTGGGCGATGTAACGATCACTGCGATCAACGACGGGATGCTACTCTTGCCGCTCGAGCTGACGGTGCCGGAAGAGGTGTGGCGACATGGGATTGATGCCGACGCCGAGGGCAAGGTGCCGATGGATATCCACGTCCTGCTGGTTCAGACCGGCCATGCCACCAGTGGCGGTGCCACTATCCTGATCGACGCCGGTCTCGACGACCCAGGCTCGAGTTGGGACGAGAGCTTTCTGGAGGCCTGGCCCGGCTCGCTGCGCACTCCGGGAGTGGGCGCGGGCCTGGCGAGCATGGGCATCAAGCCGCAGGACATTACCCATATCCTCCTCACCCACGTTCACTTCGACCACGTCATCGGTCTTGCAGTTGAGCGCGACGGGCGGCTCGTGCCGCGTTATCCGAACGCGCGCGTCCTGCTTGGTCGTGCCGATTGGGAGAATGCCCCCGAGCAGCATCTCGAACCTGAGGCGAAGGCACGCATCCGCGCCATCGAAGGGGCCGACCTGCTGGACCTAGTCGACGGCGAACGTGACGTTGTGCCGGGCGTGACGATGATCCCGGCGCCCGGCGAATCGCCCGGTCATTCCATGATTCGGGTGTCCTCCAACGGCGAGAGGCTCTACGTGGTCGGCGATCTTTTCCATCACAGGTCCGAGGTCGAACACCTGGATTGGATGGTCCCGTGGGCCAACCAGGAGCAGATGCAGGCCTCGCGCCGTACACTACTCGCCGATGTGGCCTCGACCGATACGTTGGTCGTCTTCACCCACGAGAACTTCCCGCCGTGGGGCCGGGTCGTCGGGGATGAGGTCAGTGGCTACCGCTGGCAGCGTGCCTAGTACTACCGGGACACTTTAATGGCAGAGGGTGCTATAGCATCTAACGGTATCCAATAGAACACTCTAATGGCGGCAACTCGGAGGGTCACATGACGCTACCCACAGACGAAGTTTACAATGCCCGCGAGCACTACACCAAGTACGAATACCGTATCCCTATGCGCGACGGCGTGAAGCTCTTCACGTCGGTGCTCGTGCCCAAGGATGCCTCGACGGCATACCCGTTCCTCATCGTGCGATCGCCGTTTGGCGTCGGCCCTTATGGTCCGGACGAATATCCCCCGACGAGCCTCCAGTCCGAAGCGCTCCTCAAGGCCGGCTACATCTGGGTGCGGCAGGACGTTCGCGGTCGACGGATGGCGGAAGGCGAGTTTACCCACATGACGCCGCATCGACCGGAGAAGAAGACCGCGTCGGATGTCGACGAAAGCACGGACATGTACGACACCGTCGAATGGCTGCTGCGGCAGGTGCCCAATCATAACGGCCGCGTGGGCATCTGGGGCGGCTCGTACTCGGGCTTCTACACGGTGGCCGGGATCATCGATACGCACCCGGCAATCAGGGCGGCCTCGCCCCAGGCACCGGTAGCCGACTTGTTCCTCGATGACGACTGGTATCACGGTGGGGCGTTCATGCTTGCCCACGCGTTCAACTCCGCGCCGGTCTACCAGCCGCAGTCGGGGCCGACGCCACCACCCAAGATGGCAGTGCCTTTCGACTACGGCACCGAGGACGGCTACGAGTTCTTCCTGAAGGTCGGCCCTCTGGGCAATGCAGCATCCCTGTTCGGAGCTTCGAATCCCACGTGGGACGAACTTGTCGCGCATCCAACCTACGATGAGTTCTGGCAGTCCCGCGCCATCTGGCGACACTTGAAAAACATTCGTTGCGCAGTGCTCACAGTGGGCGGCTGGTACGACGCCGAGGACTTGACGGGACCGTTGCGCGTCTATCAAACAATCAAGACTGACAACCCAGAAATCGCTAACAGCCTCGTGATGGGACCATGGGTGCACGGTGGGTGGGCCTCCGGCGACGGCCGGCGTCTGGGCAACGTCGACTTCGCGGCGGACACGGCCGAGTTCTACCGGCAGAAGATCCTGCTGCCGTTCTTCGAGTTCCATCTGAAGGACAAGGGCGACCCGAAATTGCCCGAAGCCTACGTCTTCGAGACGGGCACGAATGTCTGGCGACGGTATCCCGCGTGGCCTGCACCGGGCGCGAAACCCCGGATGTTGTATTTCCGCGAAGCAGGCAGGCTCGAATGCGAGCCACCGGCCGGGGCTGAGGCAGACGCCAGCGATTCATATGTGAGTGATCCTGCGAAGCCGGTACCGTTCATTGGCTATACCGCCCCCACGATGCCCGAGGAATACATGGTGTCGGACCAGCGGTTCGCCGCGACGCGGCCAGACGTGCTTGTGTACATGACGGAGCCGCTCGAGGAGGATCTCACGCTGGCCGGCCCGGTTTCACCTAAGCTCTTCGTTTCGACGACCGGAACCGACTCCGACTGGGTGGTGAAACTGATCGATGTCTATCCGCCGAATCGGAGCACTCCGGCGGCAGCACGCGGCGCGGAGAACCAGAAGGACGTGGGTCCGCCGACAGTAACGCTCGCGGGGTACCAACAGCTTGTTCGCGGGTGGCCATTTCGCGGGAAATTCCGCAAGAGTTTCGAGAAGCCCGAGCCATTTGTCCCAGGGAGGGTCGAGGCGGTGAACTTCATCATGCCAGATGTGAACCACGTGTTTCGTCGCGGCCATCGGGTCATGGTGCAGGTGCAGAGCAGCTGGTTTCCGCTCGTGGATCGCAATCCACAGACCTTTGTGAACATCCCGACCGCGAGGCCGGAGGACTTCAAGGTGGCGACACAATGCGTTGTCCGCTCCCAGACTCAGCCGTCGGGCGTGGAGGTGTACGTGCTGCCAGGTGCCGGAGCGTAACGCCGCCCAGGCCGTCGCGGTCAAGAATCTCCAGGGCCTCGGCAACGATAGTATCTCAACAACGAACGCAGGACAGTACAAGTAGAAAGGAGGGGATAGGGGTGGATCAAACTGAATTGAAGAGGTTCGGAAGCCGTTACGCAAAGGCTTGGTGCAGCCAAGATCCCGAGAACGTAGCGGCGTTCTATTCCAAAGGCGGTTCGATAAGCATCAATGGTGGCGCTCCGGAGGCCATCGCCAAGGAGGCGTTGGGCTTCATGACCGCCTTCCCAGATATGGTGGTGACCATGGACAAAATGGTGCCCCGGTCCTACGGCGCAGAGTTCCACTGGACGTTGGATGGTACGAACACCGGACCGGGCGGTACAGGAAAACATGTTCATATCAGCGGATACGAAGAGTGGACGTTTGGCGCTGATGGGCTGGTAGCGAGATCCCAAGGGCATTACGACGCCACCGAGTACGAGCGCCAACTGAAGCATGGCGTTGACGGCGAGGTGCAATCTATGGATGGATTGAATGTGGGCTTTGTTCTGTACACCAAGAGCGATGTGCCGGGAAGCCTAGATGCGAGGTGGACTTACGAGAACGCTTACAGCGGGCCAGGGATAGCTACGGGCGGTCCCGAGGATGGCTTTGCCGGGCACTACCACGTTCGCTACTTCCTCGAAAGTGGACAATTTTCGGATGAATACGACCTAATAATCGAGAAGACAGGGAGTTTCTACAACGTGTCGTGGATCGCCGATGGGAAGGTCAGTGCTGTTGGCGTTGGCATGGAGGTCGAGAATCGCTTAGCTGTCGGCTGGCGCAGAGTGGACTAGCTTTCAGGCCCATTTCTGCTCATATCCCTACATGGTGGGATTAGGGGCTGTGTTGCAACAGGTTTGGGAAGTCCAAAAGGAGGCGTGCAGATACAGAGCGGCGCGTAGAGGGTCAGGCAGCCAACTCGAACGCGGTTGATACGAACTTGATCTGGCTCCTGATGTCTCCTCTGGTTGTTCCCTGGATTTGTCCCTTCCGTAACTGGTTGGTTGCCTCGTACCCCTGGATCGTCCGCCAAGCGGTATCGAATGACCAGAACCCCATTCCCGGGTTCACTCTCCGTTTCATAAAGCGGTGGTCTTGCTCTACCAGGTTATTGAGGTATTTTATGGGTCTTAGCTCACAATCAGGGTTGAGGATGCCTTTCTTTTTGAGTTTGTCTACTGCTTTGGGATAGGAAGGATTCCGGTCTACGTTGATCACGCGTGGAAGGACAGTGTGGCGGGCACGCAGAGCTTTACGGAAGAAACGTTTAGCAGCGTGTGCATTACGAGCGGGACTGAGCATGAACTCGACCGTGTCTCCATTGGAGTCGACTGCTCGGTAAAGGTACATCCATTGCCTTTTGACCTTGATGTAAGTCTCGTCTACTCGCCAGGAGTCGTTTGTTTGCCTAAGTTTAGACCGACATTTCTTCTCCAGCAAAGGGGCGTAGCATTGGACCTATCTATAGATAGTGGTGTGGTCTACGCTCAGCCCGCCTTCGGCCATCATCTCTTCAAGGTCTCTGTAGCTCAACGAATATCGCAAGTACCATCGCAAGCAAAGCAGGATGATTTCCGCCTCATAATGGCGATACTTGAATAGCTTTGGCTTAGACTGGTGCTTGGCTGGCATATAGAGTGATCCCCTGTCGGTAAGTTGGCAAGAAGGATAATCTGTCTACTCTACCAGACCTCCACAGTTGTTGCAACACAGCCCCCGCACCTAATCTACTCCACTTTTCACGGATGAGAGACTTACTAGAGCCTGTCATGAACTCCCTGATACCAGAGGTTCATAACAGTTTTGCATGGCCCTGAGGGCCACCAGCGTGTGATGAAAATGATGGAGCTTTCGATTATTTTCAGAGCAGGCTCTAACCGTGGCCTCACTTGAGCCAAGCTGTACTAGCCCGTTCTTTTACACCACGCCCGGCTCTCCGGTCTCACCGATCACTCCGGTCTCACCCGCTTGGCGTTGTAGAAACGCTATTTGCTGTGAAGGCTAAGCTGCACTCGGCGTACGTGTTCTTCAACGACCTGCCATTCATGGGTATCAACGAGCTGCCGCCTGGTGCTCGCTGCTATCGTTCTAACGGTCTCCTCGAGAGCGGCAAGGTACTCAGGATTGCAAGTGACCGACGCTACTAGCGCGATCTTATCAAGCATGCGCAGCACAATAACATGGTCACCGGCGCCGTAGTGGCGTATCTGGTCGAACGCAAGGCGCACCAGATGGGAGAATGTGCGCTCGTGCGCTACTATCCGCAGCTGGCCGGTAGCTTCCACAATGTAATTACCTCGTAGCGTGCGAGTGGCGAGCACCAGGAGGATAGCTCCCAGATGGTCTATGCAATTGAGTGCAGTGGTTGGGTCATTAACAGCGGGTGAGATAGCTTTGAGAGCTATGTCCACAATCTGCCGCAATCCGAAGCCCACATCCTGCTGCATAGTCGGGTTAGTGCCCATTACGAAAGCCTTTGCGAGGTGTGATCGCAAACCTGGCGTGAGGGCCGCCGGTGGTGAGATGAATAGCAACGGGGCACCGGCGGTCACGAAGGCACCCACCGAGTATTCTTCCCTAAGCACTGCGCCTGCGCGCGTGGCTTGTTGCAATAACGCTTCGTAATCTATGTACTGCAGGTAACCGGAGTGAGTAGCAAGTATAGGTGTCCAACTATCAGGAAGGTTGCGCTGCGGTTCTGAGGCAGCTAATCTGCTTGCGCTGCTGCCCTCAACCTCACCCTCGTTCCACAACTGGGGATAAAGATTCTCTACTTGCTTTAGTGTCTCGTGGGCAACTGTGGCGATGATGCTCGAAACTTGCAAGCTGTGGAAGATGTGATCTATCAAATAGATCAGCATTGCAACGCTAAAGAGGGCAAGTATCAGACCGCCTGTAACGGCTGACCCTGGAACGAAGTCATCCTGAGTGGAGCCGCGTATAGCCCGCAGCACTAGGAGGCAGTAAGTGAAGGTGCCTACAAAGAAACCGAGCACCAACTGGTTGGTGCTGTCGCGCATGAAACTTCCGAGCACTCGCGGCGCGAACTGCACAGAGGCCAGGGTAAGGACCACAATTGTGAGGGAGTAGACGGTGACGGCCACCGTGATCATGGAGCCTGCTATTGTTGATAGAACTGCACGCGCGCTTTCCGCTCCGCCATTGAAAGCCCATGGGAGCGCCGGTGCGCTACCGCCTGCGGTACCTGAGCGCCGATCTGCTTCGATGAGCACTGAAGCTAGGAGCGCTGCGAGCAGGGTGCATAGACCCGGCACTACCCAGAGGTTGGTCCGTAGACGTTCTGCTAGCTTGATGCGTAAGGTCTTCATCCTGGTTTTAGTGTATCTTTCTCGATACCGTGTACAATAGCTGGCTGGTAGATACAACCCTTACAGGGTTGCAAGGTAAGACAGGGATTGAAAGCTGCTCGCACGGAGAGTAAACTACAGGAGCAGTCGAAAGCCTTTCTGCCAGGCGTGACCATGAACGTCATTAAGGTCATTAAGCTCGTGACGTCTGTCGATTGTACCACACCCCGAACTATAAAGATCGAGAGGAGAGGAAGACACATTGTTTGCAAGCGAGAGCCCTGATTTTCTATCTGCTGATTCTCGGTGGAAGCGTGTACGGTGCGGATTGCTCAACTGCCCAAGTATTATTGATGATTAGGCAGCCTCGCGATAATAATCATGAACGACACCGCCAAGCACGTCGCGACATTTCACTTGACCTTCTGCATGGCCGCGGTCGATTGGTATAGGGCAGCGCTGCTCAATACTCTGATGAGGTCGGGCGCGGTTGTAATAATCGACGTATGCTATCATCACGCGCCGCAGATGCGATTCATTCAGGATCAGCACCCTGTCCAAGATCTCTTCTCTTGCGTGCCCCTGATTACGCGGGCCCAACTCGTGCATATAAACCTGGTGAGGAAATAAGCTGGTGAGGCTATGAGGAGGGAGCCTTGAGAACTGAGGAAGATTTTACAGTGGCTAGCGAGGAACGAGCCAAGATCCACATAGGTTGCGCTGGCTGGTCGATTCCACCCGCTCAGGCCGCGGCGTTCGGCCGGGACCGAGTCACCTGGCGCGTTATTCCACCCGTTTCGACGCAGTCGAGATAAACACTTCTTTCTACCGCCCGCACCGGCCTCCAACCTACCGGCGCTGGGCCACGAGTGTGCCGGAGGGCTTCCAGTTCGCCCCCAAGGTGCCGCGGACTATCACGCACGAACGTCGCCTGACCGAGAGCGGTCACTTGCTCGACGCTTTCCTTGGGCAGTGTAGAGAACTTGGCCCCGCTCTCGGTCCGCTTTTGCTGCAGTTGCCGCCCAGCCTAGAGTTTGATGAGTCGGTTGTTAGCAGCTTTCTAAGCACCCTGCGCGAACGCTTCAACGGATCTGTAGTCTGCGAGCCTCGGCACGCCAGCTGGTTTAGTGGGGAGGCAGATGCCCTCCTTGCCGAATACAGGATAGCTCGTGTTGCCGCCGATCCAGCGGTGGTGCCGAGAGCTATAGAACCAGGCGGATGGGATGGAATGGTCTACTACCGGCTGCATGGCTCGCCGCGCACCTTTTATTCCGTTTACGACGATGCGGCGCTCAATGCTCTGGCTGCGAAGCTGAGGGCAGCGGCACGCCGAGGTACTGCTTGCTGCATCTTCGACAACACAGCATCAGGTGCGGCGACGGATAACGCGCTGCACCTGCAAGAACGTCTGGTCTCGATATAGACCTCTACCGGAGTCAATCCTCGTCACTGATTGCCTACAGTTATGCCGTCCTTGGTACTTAGAAGTCATTTCAAACCATTGTGGCAGTGTAAGCCTTATACAAGAACTCCACTGCATCTTCGTGCTCGGATTTTTCCGCTAGGCACCGAAAACCCAAATACATTAGAATGGACTACGTCGTTACGATCACTTACAGCTTAAGAAACGCCATATAGACGGAATGAAAAGATGCCTGAGAAACCTCCAATCTTCCTGGTAACGGGCACGCCGGGCGCGGGCAAGACATCTGTAGCAACCGCGCTCATGAAACATTTCCCCTTTGGGCTGCACATACCTGTAGACGGCTTGCGGGAATGGGTCGTCTCTGGTCTAGCCGACCCTGTTCCTGTCTGGACTGCTGAGACCACCCGCCAGTTCCGCATAGCCCGGCAAGCAGCGTTAGCGATGGCGCGCATCTACCTTGAAGCCGGGTTCGCCGTTGTGATTGACGACGTAATATTCCCAACTGAAGCCCAAGAGATGTTTGTCGTTCCGCTCCAGGACTATACAATTCACAAGGTGCTGTTGAGGCCCTCTGTCGCGACGGCGCAATTGAGGAACGCCACTCGCACTAACAAGACATATAACACTTCGAGCCTTGTAGAGCTAATAGGCATGGTGCACAAGATGATGCCGCCCTCCGTATACGCTAGGGCAGGGTGGACCATCATATATAGCACCCGCCTGACACTGGACGAGACAGTTGGTGCAATCCTCAGCCATACCTTGATTTTGCAGGATTGAGTCAGGTTTTGAAATGATTTCTTAGTAAATTCCTCGGTTTGGAACCAGCAAGTTAGAAACACAGACCGCGAAGGGTGTCAAATCAGGCGTGAAAAAGAGCCTGAAACATTTCTGGTTACTTTCTGGTTACTTTGAACGACAAAAGCCCCGATCACGGGGCTTTTTCGTGCCTAAATTTAGAACATATATAGGCCCGTGTGCCGAAGGTGGGATATAGCTGCGGTGGGTTGTCCACTGCCATTTGATGCTCGTTCGTACGTGAAAGTGTCGACTACTGTCGTTCAGTGACGGCATATGTTAATCAGAATGTGACATGGCCGTGACATAGAGGTCAGGTTAGTCCTGAGCTAACGACCACTTTCGACTTCCACTTGAAAACCTCATAGGGACTGTTGAATTGGTCGGCCCTGCGCCAGCCCGTTCAGGTCGCGCATAGTGCGCAACAACTGAATAGCAGGTCGTCGCGGCTCCATCACCTCAGGCTGCTTCAGAAACCGGCAAGCAGAAGGGATGCCCAGTTCACCTCACTATGCGAGTTTTGGGATCAACCCGAGAAAGTGGTCCTGCAAACTCAAGAATCCGCAATCCGCACGATAGCGGGCAGAGAACCTACGCCACACAATTAGGAAACTGGTGTTTCATTCGCCAAAAAGGGTTTACAAGTCGCAGACTCGGTGCTACAATGAGGCGGCGACCACTGAGTAACTCGATTGGAATACCGCCCGTCCGCCCGGCATATTTCGCATCAATCCCGTAGCCCACAATTCGCGCTATTGTACCTCACACTTATGGCGCTTTTTCGCCTACAGCCATGCGCTTCGTCCATATGAACTGGTATGCCGCCAGTTGGCTGCGCCGGTATATTCACCACGATCGTCGCTGTTGAAGATTAAAATCTACTTTCTCCCGACCGTGATGAAAATCGTTGGTGCTCAGCCGCCCGTTGTTCTCGCGCTGACTTCTCTCACATCCAATAAATGAGTATTTTCGAGCGCTAGCCTGCACTCCCGCCGTGGAGCTGGAGCTTGTAATGAATTTGGGGCCAACAGATGATCAAAGCACGTGAACTTTCCCGGTCGTCACGCATTCGTACCAGTAGCAGGTCTGGAGGCATAATGGTACTGGCTCTGCTATTCGCCTTCGGTTTAGCGACTACATTAACGGCAGCCACGTCAGCCTCTGGCTCGCATAATATCATGGGGAGGGTTGAAGCATCCCAACTGCCTGAACTAGCCCAATCCTCCGCGATTTCTAATCTTGCGCCCCAGCAACCCGCCGCGAACGGCGTACCAATGCCCGATCACTTGGTTATCGTGATGGAGGAAAACCACTCCTACTCCGAGATCGTCGGCTCCCCCTCGGCTCCTTATATCAATTCCCTCATCCCGCAGGGAGCCCTCTTCACTCAATCTTTCGCCATCACCCACCCAAGCCAACCTAATTATGCAGACCTCTTCTCCGGCTCTAACCAGGGCGTTACCGACGACAGCTGCCCCCATAGCTGGACCACGGCTAACCTGGGCAGGTCCTTGCTCAATGCTTCTCGCTCCTTTGCCGGCTATTCCGAGGACCTTCCGTTCGCGGGCTATACCGGCTGCGCCTCCGGCCGCTACGTGCGCAGGCACGCCCCCTGGATCAACTTCACCAACGTCCCCACTGCCACCACCCATCTACCTTTCACGGCCTTCCCTACCAATTATACGACCTTGCCCACCTTGTCCTTCGTGATCCCAAATCTCCTCGACGACATGCACGATGGCAGCATTCAGCAGGGTGACACCTGGCTTCAGCAGCACCTCAACGGCTACGCACAGTGGGCAAAGACGCACAACAGCCTGTTCGTCCTCACTTTCGATGAGGATGACCACAGCCAGTCCAACCAAATAGCAACCATTTTCGTGGGACAGATGGTGGTGGCGGGTCAGTATAGCGAAATGGTGAACCACTTCAATATGCTGCGAACATTCGAGGATATGTACAACCTGCCTTATGCGGGTGTGAGCGGCAACTACTCTCCGATCACAGATGTTTGGGTTGGCGCCCCTCCCACCTCCACCGGCACCTCCACCGCTACACCCACTATCACCGCTACGCAACAGGTTGCTACTACTACGTCCACCAGGACACCTGTAGGTACATCTACCAACACCCCCACCAGAACGGCAACGCCAACCAGAACTAACACACCCGTCATTACTTTGACGCCTACTATGACCACCGCAACCTCTACCCGTACAAGAACGCCAATCGGGGAACCTACCAGAACCGGGACGCCTACAAGAACGCCTGTAGGCACGTCTACCAACACGCCTACGAGGACCGCTGTAAGCACATCCACCAGCACACCTGCAAGAACACCGACAGGTAGTCCAACCGGCACATCCACAGGCACGGTGACGCCAACCAGAACTAATACGCCTACAAACACACCAATCGGGGAACCTACCAGGACCGGAACGCCTACAAGAACGCCTACGAAGACACCTGTAGGTACATCCGCCAGCACACCTCGAAGACCGTGGACAGCGCCACAGGGCAGATTGCAATCGCTAAGGATTTGATCTTATGCTCCCTAGCGAGCTACAGGCCACCAATGCGGATGTACCTGGTTTCCAGGAACGATTCGATGCCTTCATGCCTTCATGCCTTCATGCCTTCATGCCTTCGTGGCCCAGTTCGCGACCGAAGCCGCTCTCTTTCCATGCGCTGAAGGGCGCGCCTAACTCCGACACGTCGTCTACGTTGATACCTACACCACCCGCCTCCAGTCGCTCAGCTGTGTACAGGGCTGTAGTCAGGTCGCGGGTATAGATGTAGGCCGCCAGACCATACTGCGTGGCTGGCCTGGATTATCTGATGCCGTTTGATGCTTATTCGTACGTGGAAGTGTCAGTCGGTGCCAGCTAATCACGGCATATGCCGGATGAGATGTGACATGGGTGCGACATAGGAATCAGCGAATGTCCTTGACATCCATGGATTCCCCGCCCTGGTCCGACAACGTCCGGCTCAGCAGGAACTATCATTGCACAGCATTACGGTCACGACAGAACCGGCACAATTCCAACCCAGGATATTGCCATTCCCGATACCATCTGGTTTTTTCGATAAGTCGAACAGATAGGCCTTGATGATACACTTCACTGGGAAGTGGCTTACGATCTTGGGTCGAATAAGACCGTACGTTAGGTAGAAGGAAAAACGTGGTAGGGGCGCTCATTTGGCTGCCCCTACCACACTCTATTTTGTACCTCAGGTGTGAACACCCAGTAGGTAAGGAGCAACGGCCAAGCTGAATAGCCCAGCAGCCTAATTAGGGAACTTTAGAGAGTACTCTGTCCACATCTGCGGCACTAAATGCACGCAGTGTCTGTGTTGTGACGTTGCCTTGCATCGCCAGGGCAATGTTGAAGGCCATAGCGGTATCCTCGTCGGGAAACTCGGCGATCAAGACCAGGTCATACTTACCCTGCGTCCAGAAGAGATTTATGATGCGACCTCCCATGCGCTCTGCGGCAGAAGTAGCTGCGGCTCCACGCTTAGTGGTCTCCTTGACATTCTTGATCCCTTGCTCCGTCCACTTGTAAAGTGATACGTAAGTCAACATTTCGGAACCTCCTTGTTAAATACCGACTAGCCGCCAAACATAGTGATCTTGACATAGGCATCCCTTGGGGCGTAGCCATCGTGGACGACACGCCCAACACTTGTTCAGGTAGGATGCTCCACGATATGGAATCGCATCAGCAACTCGGTCGTCAAGCCACTATCGGCATTATACCGGAAATAGAAGCAAGAGCCAATGGAATGCGCGTACTTCATTAGCTCATTCAAGGACAGCCAAATGGGGACGGCGCTATGACTGCTGTCCACCAATCTTCACTCTCTGTGCAATGTGACTTGTGACTATAGACATGCAACGGGACGCGGCGGATCGGCTGGATAACCTGATCGGGGAAATCCTAAAAAGGCGGCACCAGCAATGGGGTACGGGTGGGTGCAGCACTATATTTGGCCCGATAGAGAAGGGTGCCGAGCTGCGATAGGAGTATGTCATAGGGCGCTTTGTTCTCGGGGTGAAGCTCAAATACCGCCCGTTCGAAATATTGGACGGTATAGGTTTTGCCGTATAGGTTTTGCCGTCCAGTTCACTCTTCTCCACAAACTCGTCGGAAATAGGATAACCCTGCTGAGGCAGAGCTCCGTGAGCCTTCCAGTACTCCAGAAAACTACCGCACAAGAATTGTCCTGTCTCTTTGAAATGCATGCGGGACAGGGTAAACAAGGTAACCGTCCCGCGACGCTTACTTCAGACATGCCACCATTGTGAGCCTTGTAATAGCTCTCACCTAGCCTGCGTAGAGAGACCGAATGCTTATCCTGGCATTGCAACATGGAGCCGCGGAGTCTCAGCAGGCCGCCGGACCGCGACGATGACAGCGCGGCCGGTAGCACAACCGTCAGCGGCCTGATCAGATCACAATGAACTGCACGTGCCTAATTGGCTTACATACCGGGCCACGTGGGTTAAGTTGGCGAGGCCGCGGTCGGAAGCATTTTCTCAACATTTTTCGAGCGCGTTCATTAATCCGATCCTACCATTGAAACGTAATTACATCACTTGAGTTGTATACGCCACAAAAGTGAAGTATACGGGCAATTGGGCTCTGTTGCAACAACTTATCGGACGTGCTAGAGTACAACCCGCTGACCATTCTTTTCAGCAACCGGAGTCCCTCACATGTCCACTCGGTCTACTCAGCACCAGCCGAAGCTATTCAAATACCGGCATTACCAGGCAGAAATGATCCTCCTTTGTGTTCGGTGGTACCTCAGGTACTCGCTGAGCTACCGAGACCTCGAAGAGATCATGCTTGAGCGAGGCCTCCCGATAGACCATACTACTATCTATCGGTGGGTTCAGCATTATGCTCCCATCCTCGAGACGAAATGCGGCGCTAAGCTCAAACCCACTAACGATTCCTGGCGGGTGGATGAAACATACATAAAAGTAAAAGGACAATGGATGTACCTGTACAGAGCAGTGGATTCCGAAGGGAGCACGGTAGAGTTCATGCTCAGCCTAACCAGAGATGGACAGGCAGCCAAGCGTTTCTTCCGTAAAGCGTTACGAGCCAAGCATACAGTTGCTCCACGTGTCATAAACGTCGACAAGAACCCTTCTTACCCCAAGGCCATGCGCAAACTGAAGAAGAAGGGCACTTTGCAGCAGAGCTGTAAGCTGCGGCCGGGCAAGTACCTCAATAACCTCATAGAACAGGACCACCGATTTATTAAGCGGCGCACTAATCCAGGACTAGGTTTCTGGTCGTTTGACACAGCTTGGCGGACATTGCAAGGATATGAGGCAACGAACCAACTTCGGAAGGGCAGGTACAAGGGACAACTAAAGGCGATGTTCTCAGTCAGTTACGGTTCGCATCGACCGTCTTTGGGTTGGCAGCTTAGACTCTGTTCCCTTGCATTACCCATCAACGCGCTTCCAGTTAGGTTCGCTCAAGTTGTTGCAACATAGCCCGTATCACTTATGCTTATCATTTTGTATGCCTCCCACCCCTCTCCTATGTGCTAATTCTCTAACTCAATATGCGCCACACGCTCTATAACAGAAAAGGCCTCCTAAAATACCGACTCGTTTTTCTGGCCGCTTTGTTGCTGTCTCTTATGGCCCCTTCTGTAGCTTTAGCGCACGAGAAGTGGTTCATAAATGCGACACAGTACCCCCTGAGATTGGAACTGCTCATAAGCTGGCCCGTGGGCTTTGCATTGACAGTTGCCTCGCTTACCATATGCGCCCTATTCTTGTTGCGGCGCGTGGTACATGACGATTTGTTCCCGAACCCTCCCTGGCTGCAACCGGTCAACTCATCTGTACAGGCTGTCGTCGGCGTACAGACGGCTATCAGCCTGGTCTATATGGCTGTGCAAGGGTGGCTCCTTGCGCCCACTCTTTCTACGCCCAACAATGCCTGGGGCTTTTTACTGCTTACACTGCAACTCTTTGTCAGCTTTACATTCATTACGGGTTGGCTCACAAGAATCGGCGGAGGTCTGCTTATTGGCCTTGTCATAGTAGCTTTTCTCATTTTCCCTCCCGCCATGGCTGCCGAGCAGCTACTCTTTGCCGGTATCGGCATCTATTTTCTTATCAGGGGACGCGGACTCTTTCGCGCAACCGGGACGCTTACCGCCCGCCTCGACCTCATCTGGATGCGCTACTCCGGTCTGGCCTTGCCCGCCATGAGGATCTTCACAGGTCTCTCAATCTTGTGGCTCGCCTTCAGCGAAAAGCTGCTTAACCCACAACTTGCACTGGCTTTTCTACAGACACGGCCCGAGTTCAATTTCGTGCACCTCCTGGGCTTCTCCGCATTCACAAATGAGCTTTTCGTCGATGCGGCGGCTGCGGTGGAAGTAACGGTGGGTGTGATGCTAATGGCAGGTGTGCTACCCAGGATCGTGATCCTCTTCATGTGGGTACCATTCAACATTGCTATACCCCTACTGCCGCCCCAGGAGTTGCTAGGGCATCTCCCAATCCTGGCGGTCATGTATGCAGTGTTTCTGGGGGAAGCGAGTAACGTGCACGCCTTAGGGGAACCTATTTCGTACGTGAAACGATCAAGCAAATCTGCGATGCTTTAACTGTAAAGTTGGGGATTAAATGGCACTGTTTCTTGTGGATCATCTGTCGGAGGCTCGACTGGCGTGGTACGCTTCCAACAAGCAACCCATTGGTCAGAACAGCTCTTCTTTTCTGTTGAGGTTCACCGGGTTGCCATCGCCTCTTATGTTGAGTACTTCTGAATATGGATAACCTGGGTACTGATGGAGCCAATAGTGGATAGTGGCGATAGTGCTAATGGCGATAGTGCTAATGGCGATAGTGCTACAGCTACATCTGCGTTTACGCCAGTACTGCTAGCACCGCCAGCACTCACATATCTGACAGAAAAGGAACGTAGCAATGCCTTGGCACGCTTCCAACTGCTTCGCCCTTTCCTTGCGGATCTTTGCCCCTCACAGCACTGTCCCGCCAGCACCAACTACCATTGCGCACAGTGAGACGCTGGGCTGCATGCTACCAGCAGCAGGGGCTGGTCGGCTTGGCCCGCAAGAGCCGTGCCGATCGTGGAAAGCATCGCCGTTGCGTCCCGGAGTTGGTTCGCCTCATCGAAGGATTGGCTCTCCAAGCTCCACCACCTACCGCCGCTTTCGTACATCGTCAGGCGTGCTCTGTCGCTACCCAGCACGGGTGGCCTTTGCCAAGCTATGACACTGTTTACGAAATCATCCGCGGGCTTGATCCTGGCTTGCGCACGTTGGCACAAGATGGGTCAAAGGTCTACCAGGAAGCATTCGACTTGCTGTACCGGCGCGAAGCCACACGTCCCAACGAGATGTGGCAGGCGGATCATTGCTTGATGGATGTATGGCTGCTCGACCCTACCGACAAACCCCGTCAGCCAGGGCTGACGGCGATACTTGACGATTACAGCCGGCGGTGGCTGGCTACCTGCTCAGTTTCCAGGCACCCTCCGGATTGCAGACCTCCTTGGCTCTACGACAGGCCATCTGGCGCAAGGCCGGGGCGCACTGGCACGTCTGCGGTATTCCTGATATCTTCTACACCGACCACGGCAGCGATTTCATCTCCCGACACATGGAGCAAGTGAGCGCCGATCTAAGGAAGATTCTATAGGTCAAGGCAACTGGTCTTCTCTCACCCTGGTCGCCCTCGTGGGCGAGGGCGGATCGAGCGCTTTTTCAACACGGTCAATCAACTGTTTCTCTGCAGCCAGCCGGGCTACACTCCATCTAGCACGCCGCACATGCCGGGCACGCCCACCGCTCCGGTCGCCACCCCCATCTTGTCGCTGACAGAGTTCGAGACGAACTGGCGCACGTTTCTGCTGGAGGACTACCATCAGCGCACGCATAGCGAGACTGGCCAGGCACCCCAAGCGCGCTGGGGAGCAGGAGGCTGGCTGCTACGCCTGCTGGAATCGCTGGAATCGCTGGAACACGGGAGGCAGCACAAGGGGAGGCTTGGCATCATTGATATGTGTCAGGTCGGCACTTTCCTGGCCTTTGCTACAGAGGCAGTGTGGACCTGGGTGGATGGCGAACTCTTCTTGCCGCAGGAGTGGTTCAACCCCGACAACTCGCAGATGCAACAGAAACGTCAGCAACTGGGCATCCCCGCCGAGCGAGAGTTTGCTACTAAGGTAGAGTTGGGCTGGCGTATGATAAAGCGAGTTGCCCAGGCCGGATTGCCCTTTGAGGCAGTGCTGTTTGATGATTTGTACGGACGTAGTGCTTGGCTGCGTCGTAAGCTAGATGAGGTTGGACTGCTCTACATGGCCGATGTGCCTGCCACTCTTCACGTGTATCTTGCGCAACCAAAAGTGGGATTGCCTCCACCGGAACTCGTGCGGCATGGCCCTGCTCCTAAGAATGCACGAGTGGTGAATGGTGTGCAACCTATCAAGGTGCGAGATGTTGCCCGGTTAGCAGACTCCCAATTCCAACGTATCAATCGCGTTAACGGGGGTGTGCGCAACATTGAGCGTGACGTGCTGGACGACCCATTCGCAATGAGGCAGGTGTGGACGGTGAGGGAGGGAGTGGTAGCCCAAAAGTGGCTCGTGATCCGCCGAGAAAAGGGGCAAGGCGACAAAGGTCCGGTCTACTTCTACACCCTGAGCAACGCGCCTGTAGACATTGATCCGCAGAGACTGGATTGGCTAAAGTGTATGCGCTACTTTATTGAGCGGGCCAATCAGGACGCTAAATCCGAGGTTGGATGGGGACCGTTGCAAGCACAGAAGTATATAGCATGGGAGCATCCTCTGGCTTTAACCATTCTTGCCACATGGTTCATTGCACAGACCAAGCTGGATTGGACTGCCCAGCACGCACGAGACCCTGCGTTGGCGAAGCAGTTGGAGTGGGAAGTGTTGCCCGCCTTATCTGTGGCAAATGTGCGCTCTATGCTCAAGGCGGTGATGCCTTTGCCCCAACTGTCGTCGCAGCAAGCCATTGACGTGGTAGTCAGCCATCTTGTCAATCGATATCGCCCGACACGCTATCGCTTGAAATCTCAACGCCATTCTCGTCAGCCAACTTGAAATCTAACATTGTCAAGATAGTTAGAAGTATGGTAAAATCACGCAACTTCGCATTCAGCGCTCGGTTATGTAAGTCCCGATTCTTTCGAATCTGCTCGTTACAAAGAATTCACCGTGCCGTCCGTATCGGGGATAAGTCGGCTTGCGAGCCTGACCGCTTCTTGCAACACAATAGGGGTCTCTCCTGCCCACTTTGTCGGGAATCCTACCTGAACGCTGTACCTTATCCTGGAACTGCGCACCCGAAGCTGGAGGCACGGAAATGAAAGACGCGGTTATGGACAAGCAGTACGATGTGGTTCTCGCAGGCGACCTGTGCTGCGATTTGATTTTTACAGGGCAGCCCAGGATGCCGCTGGCTGGAGAGGAGATATTCTCTACCGATTTCGACATGGTGGCGGGCGGGGTATTCACCACGGCAGCTACTTTGCGACGCCTCGGCATGCGCGTTGGCCTTTTTGCGCATTTAGGTAACGACCTCTTTAGCCACTTCCTGCTAGCCGCCCTGGAAGAAGAAGGGATCGACCTCTCCCTTGTGCAGAGGGTAAACCAATCCGTCCGCACAATTACGGCTTCCTTATCGTTTTCCGACGACCGCCACTTCGTAAGCTTCACAGATCCCAGGCCCATGCATCCCACAGCCGCAGAGGTGCTCTCGGAATGTAGCTTCCGCCATCTTCATATCACATGGCTGGGCCAACTATGGAGCGATCCTGAGCTTGTGCAACTGGCAAAGCGACAGCAGGCTACTGTATCACTCGACTGTCAGTACTGCCCTGAAGTTATGGCGCGGCCCGACCTGCCAGAAAAGCTTGGTCTCGTGGACGTGTTCATGCCAAACAGGGCTGAAGCTCTGCAAGTGACCGGCGCATCCACGTCCGAAGCAGCGTTACAGAAACTGACCGCCTGGACCCCTACCGCTATCATTAAGTTGGGGCGCGAGGGCGCCATTGCAATACATAATGGCCAATTACATAAATTCTCGCCAATGCCTGTAAATGTAGTGGACACTACAGGCGCTGGAGATGCCTTTGCAGGCGGTTATCTGTATGGCATACTCGCCGGACTGCCTTTCCAGGAAGCCATAAAAGCAGGTCTAATATGCGGCGGGCTTTCTGTCACGGCGCGGGGTGGCGCCGCTAATGTGCCACGGTTGCCGGAACTACAGGAATTGATGGTAAAGGATTGGGGTAATTAGCGGTGAAAATTGTTTACATTGGCGGAGGCAGTGCGTACGCCCCGGGTGTGCTACAGGCGTTCATCTCGGCCCCGGATGTTTATGCGGGCACCGAGATCACGCTGGTGGATGTAGATCAGCCTAACCTCGATATTGTCCAACGTTTAGGTGAAAAGATGGCGCGGGCCGCTCACGTAGACCTTACGATCACAACAAGTATAGACCGCGCCGCTGCACTATCCAACGCTGACTTTGTGCTTACGTCATTTCGGGCGGGCGGCTTCAAGGCACGCGCCCTCGACGAGCGCATACCGCTCAAGTATAGTGTGGTCGGGCAGGAGACTGTGGGGCCTGGCGGATTCTTCTTCGCACTCCGGAGCCTCAACGTCACACGCACCCTGTGTGCCGAGATCGAGCGGATCTGCCCCAACGCGTGGCTGATCAACTACGCCAACCCCACCAATATCATAGGCGAGGCGGTGAGCCGCTTTTCTCGCGTGAAAGTGCTGGCGCTGTGCGACGGGGGCAAGCATGACGCTTTCCACGTGGCCGAGCAGCTGGGGCGTAATGCCCGTGAAACCGAGTTCATGGGCTACGGATTAAACCATGCCACATGGTCTACGCGTTTCACAATAGGGGGAGAGGACGGAGTTGAACTGATGGCCCGCGAGCATGATCGGGTCATAGGTGACCCATATGTGCCGAGCAAAGTGAAGAGGATGTTCCGGCTGGCTAAACGCTACGGCAGATTGCCCAATGAGTACATGCAATACTACTATTTCCCCGAAGAGACCTTACACGAGGCCAATGCGGCAAAGATGACGCGGGCGGAGGTAGTTATGTCCGAGCTTCCGCGCATCTTTGCACATTACCGGGAACAGGCAGAATGTGGGGAGCCCCATATCACCCTCCAGCGCGGAGGCAGCGGCTTCGGCGAGTTCGCGGTGGACGTTATCACAGCAGTCGTCCGTAGCAGCGGACGAGTGGAGATGTTGAACGTGCCCAACAAGGGAGTGCTGCCAAACCTGGCATACGCGCGGGTGGCGGAAGTGCCCTGCCGCATAGATCGCAGTGGAGCCACACCCCTCGCCCAGGGCGAGATGCCGGGCGAGTTACGCGGCCTGATTAGCTCTCTTGCCGAGTACCAGGCGCTGGCCGCCAGAGCAGGCTGGTTTGGCGAGAGCCGCGAGGCCGCCATAGAAGCGCTGGCCGCAAATCCTCTCATGTGGAAGCTGGACGTGGAGAGAGTGGAAGCGCTATACGTGGAGATGGCGGAGGCACACCGGCAATGGCTGCCCGCAGGGCTGTTGTAGCACCGGGGCAAGGTATATGCTATTAGATACTTTACAAAGTTATGAGTACAGGACTTTCGCTCGGAAACGTGCATCCCGTAGGGGCGTGCCGTCGGCGGGCCCCTAGAGCGAAGCTGTATCTCTGATTACAAGCGAAAGTCCTGGAGTATATAGTTAGGTAAAGCCATATAGGCGAAGATAAGGGAGGACAGTGTCAACTACTACAGGATCTAAAGACCAGTAGCTTGCATCTGAGCCTTTTATCTGGACGCCTTGACTACGCAACGGATGCAGAAGCTCGACACTATAGGCTGGTTGGCGGCAGCCCCGACTAGCCTCAGAGAAACTAGTCTAGTTGCAACACTCACAAAGGAGTATTGGGTTTGAAAACTTTACGCACCGGAACACTTCCCGGTACAACCCACTGTTTTCAGTTGTTGAAGTGGGCGGATGCCGAAGCAACACAAACTGTTAACTCTCAAAAGAGAGTGCCTTCACCCACTGACATTATAGCACAAAACACGCCTAAAAGCGAACTAATGTGCGTCTCACCACAGCCCATAAATGGGCGTGGTTTCAAGGAGTTGCTATGAATAACAGAGGACGCATAGAGTATAAACGCCCCGCAAAGGTGCTCACCTTCCTGGGGTTGGTGGTGCCTATGCTGTTGACCGCATGTGGAGGAACAAGCGGGACGCCCACCACGCCGCCCGCGACACTAACCACAGGCGCCGGCCAGACAGCAGGCGTGGCAACTACGACCGGAAGCCAACCTACAAGCGTGGTGACTGACGCAACCGCCGTTACTGCTCCTACTTCGGTTATAGCTGGCGGAGGTGGCGGCGGGGGTACGCTGCGGTGGTCTAACGAGGGCGTGAGCGAGATAGATACGCTCGACCCACCCAAGACGCAATCCTCAAATAGCGTGATGGCCGCAGGGCTTATTTATGAAGGCCTGGTCAGGCTCGACTCAAAGCTCAATATACAGCCTGCAGGCGCCGAGAGCTGGGACATCTCCGAAGACGGCAAGACCTACACCTTTCACATCCGGAAGGGCCTCAAGTGGGCCGATGGGACTGATGTGACCGCCGAAGATTTCCGCTACTCGCTGGAGCGCGCCTTGAGCAAAGATTTCGCTAATGGCTCGGCAGGCTACTACTTGAGCAACATCCAGGGCGCAACCGACTGGACTGCGGGCAAAGCTCAGGGGCTGGCCGGGGTGACCACAGACGGCACCGACAAGTTGGTGGTCAAGATAGAGAAAGCGGGTGTCTATTTCCTCGACCAACTGACCTATATAGGCGGTGCGGTCGTGCCCAAAAAGGCAATCAGCCAGTACGGCGACAAATGGAGCGACCACGCAATGGGCACAGGACCTTTCATGCTCAAGGAGTGGAAGCACAACCAGTCGCTCTCTCTTGTCCCCAACCCGAACTACTGGAAGGGCAAGCTGAAGCTGGACGGCATCGAAATGCCTTTCATACAGGACCCGGCAACCGCCTTTCAGCTTTATCAGACCGAGCAACTCGACATCATGGGCTCTCAACAGTTCCCACCTGCCGAAGCGGCTAACATGGTAGGCAAACCGGGGTTCCAGCAGGTGCCGCAGTTCTTCGACGCCTATGTCGGCTTCAATAACAAAAAGCCGCCCCTGGACAATGTGCATCTGCGCCGCGCGCTTGCCCTCGCAATAGATAAGGAGACCCTGGCCAATAAGGTGCTCTCGGGCGCGGCGGTCGCCACCAACCACATAGTGCCCTCCGGTATGCCCGGCTACTTCGACGCTCTCAAGCCCCTCGGTTTCGATGCAGGCGCGGCAAAGGCCGAGCTCGCGCAGGCGGGCACTGTAGGCAAGATCAGCCTGAGCTTTACAACCGGGCAGGCCGATTTCGATAAGGTAGCAGCCACCGTACAGCAGATGTGGAAGCGGAACCTCGGGCTCGATGTGTCGCTGAATGGTGAGGAGCAGGGTAAGTTCAACGATGACCTCACCGCTATGGCGAACGATCCCACCAAGAGCGACCTGGAGATGTTTATCAGCGTATGGGGCGCTGACTACCCCGACCCGCAGAATTTCCTGACGCAACAGCTCCACACCGACGTGGGCAACAACAACGGGCACTGGAGCGATCCCGATTTCGACAAGCTGACAG
>JBBRDO010000068.1:0-25430 GCA_038203825.1 Chloroflexia bacterium
ACCTACGGCACTATCTGAAGAGGTTAGCCAGACGTACACGCTGTTACTCCAAATGCTTCAAGGCATTAGCCAGGAGTGTGAAGCTGTTCGCCTGGTATTACAACCGAAGGCAGAGGGTAATTCTGGCTAACAATCTATCTCGTTACAACCGGTCTTGCCTTTCTCTGTACTTCTAGACACTCCCGTGGCTCCCGTGGGCAATAAGAATCACGGCCGACGCGAGCCACAATACGGGCATCGGTTTCGCCTGGTGCGAAAAACTGCGGCCCCAAAATTAAGGACGAACCCCGGCGGGTTGGGCAGACCGCCGGGGTTATCCAAAAGGAGGAAAGTTCTTCTGTATAGTACAACGAACGAATTGGCGGATCGCTTCACCGATTCCCGACGAGATTCTTACGTAAACCAGCCCATTTTTCTCACCCAGGCCTCGATGTCGAGCGGGAAGACCAAGATCGCCCAAACAACGTACCAGAGTCCGGACAAAACCAGTGCCTGTGCGGTCAACTTCTTCATGTAGATCATCGTACCGAGAAGGATGCCACCGGCAATCAGGGCGAGAGCAGCCTGTAGGAATGCCGGCACGTACTCGGCGCTCATACGCCAATCCGTAAAGACCATACCAAAGGACACAGGGATCGTGCTCTGGAAGACCATGGCGCCGGTGATGTTGCCAAGAGCGAGCGTGTCCTTGGAGCGTCGCACCCAGAGCACACTGTTAAACTTTTCGGGTAGCTCTGTCGCGAGCGGCACAACAATTAGCGACAGGATTAGAGGTGTAAGACCGATGGATAACGCAACGTCGGAGACATATTGCACGAAGAGGTAAGCAGCCCCGATAATGAGGGACAGGCCAAAGACGATCTGCACTATTACGATCGGAAGGCCCGGGTCCGGGTTCTTGCGGGCAAAATGGAGCGGTGAAAGCTCTTCGATGTCCTCGTCAGTCTCGGGCAATTCGGTCTTGTCCGTAGCGTGCTTGTATACGTAAAATATGTAGAATCCTATAAGCCCGATGGCGACTACGATGCGCGCGGGTTCATTAACGATAAAGCTCATGCCAACAGCTACGGCAAACGCGACAAGAAAGAAACGGATGTCACGCGATAGGATCCGGCTGTTGACTTGCATGGCAAGCTCGCGCCGCTTTTGCGCTTTGAAAATGTAGACTGCAGTACCCGTGACAATCATCGCAACTGTTGCCAGCATGAAGGGCGCACCGATAATCGCTCCTAGTCCGACATCATTAGCGTGGGAGTTGTCGCCGCCCGAGGCCAGGCCAATGATGACGGCCACAATCGGGATTAACGTCTCCGGCAGGGCGGTACCTACCGCAGCAAAAATGCTGCCCAGCAAACCCTCGTTCAGATCCAGCTTCTTGCCAAGCCACTCGATACTGTTCGTAAATATGTCGCAGCCGACAAGGATTACTACCAGTCCGACAACCAACATTACCCATGAGAACCACATAAGCGAGTTCCCCTCCCGTCCAAAATTAGGTCTGTAAGATTTAAGTGTAACAGAAGCCACAATAGGTTACAATAAAACGACGAAACGGGCGGGCCGCTGAGCATAGTCCAGAGGCTAAGAATTCACGACATTAAACGGGCAGCCGACGCAGCGAGGCGCACGAGTGCCGCCTGAATGGACGAAGGAGGAGCATGGAACAAAGCACTGAAACAGGGGCAGACCTTTTGACTGATGTACTGATTAATACGCTAAGAGGCGCGGCCAATGACCTACGTGCTCCGATGATTGAGTTTGCGCAACGGCTGGTCAGCATACCCAGTCTACCGGGGCAAGAGGGCGGAGTGGCGAGCCTGGTTGCGGACGAAATGCGGCGCCTGGGATACTCGAAAGTGTGGATCGACCAAACGGGGAACGTCATCGGTCTGATAAGCGCGAGCAGCACGAGCGTGGACCGTCCGGGGCGTAGTGTCATGTTCAACACGCACATGGACCAGGTAGATGTGGGCGATCCTTCTCGCTGGCCTTATCCTCCGTTCGAGGGGCATATCGCAACTGGCGAGATCTGGGGTCGAGGCACAAGCGATTTGAAGGCGGCCCTGGCGGCGCAGGTCTATTCCGGCGCGCTTGTGCTGGCGTCAGGCGTGGCGCGTGCCAACGACATCTACGTGACAGGGGTGGTGCAGGAAGAGATAGGCGGGCACGGCGCTTCGATGCTGGCCGAAGAAGTGAAGACAGACTACGTTGTGGTGGGAGAGCCATCGGCCAACCGGCTTGCACTGGGGCACAGAGGGCGTTTTGAGATACACGTGGTGATCGCAGGCAAATCGGTCCATGCCAGCGTGCCTGGGACGGGCATAAACCCACTCTATTCAATGTCGCGGTTCCTGCTTGCCCTGGAGAAACTGACGTTCGACACCGATCCTCGGCACCTAGCGCTTGGCCCCACCACGATCGCACCGACGCTAGTTTCGACCGATCAAACAAGCGCCAATGTCGTGCCGGGCGAATGCAAAGTGGTTTTGGACATTCGTAATCCACCGGGGCACAGCCCGAAAGTTATACTGGCCGAGGTCCGCAGGTTGTTGGATGCAGCCCTGACCGATGGCGCGGCCGGGACCGCGGAGATCCCTCCGGTCACTATGACGAGCTACACCGGAGTAACCCGTACTTACGAAATACCTGCTGTTCCATTCGGACTCGACGAGAACAGTCATCTAGCAACTTCGGCCCGGGCAATCGTGTCGAAAGCGCTGGGCCGGGAGGTTCCCAGCCAGATTTGGCGCTTTGCAACGGACGCCGGACATTTCGTGGCACAAGGCATGCAAGTGATAGGCTTCGGTCCGGGCTACGAAGAAGTAATCCACACTATCAACGAGCGCATCTCGATAGACCTCATGGCGGAGGCCATGATAGCAAACGCGGCACTTGCGATTGCTTTAACCTGATGTAATAGTCAGGAAAATAGGACTCTGAACCCAACACCGACAGGAGTGACAAGTAATGAGATTTGACCTTGATACCGAAATCCGCTACCCCGATGGCAGGCGTGCCGGCTTCTTGCGCCGCGTGATCCTCGATGCAGATGGAGAAGTCGAGAAGGTGGTGATGGCGACGGCGCGCATTATCTCGCGTGATGTGATCGTGCCGGTGAGCAAGTTGTCAGAGGCACCGGGAAACGTTCTGCAGATTGATGTCGATGATGATCAGGTGAATGAGTTGCCTGCATATGTCGAAGAAATGGAACCCGCAGTTCCAGACGGCTGGACGTTCGATCCCGAGCCTATCCCGGGCGCCGATGTGTTCCCGGCCACGCTCTACCAACCGATTATGCCCGTCATTGAAGGTCAGAACCTGGAGCAAGGTGAGATCGGCCTCGGCCAGGGTACCAGAGTGGACTGCCTGGACGGTACCTGGGGTGTGGTGGACGAGGTGCTCACGGGTGATGATGGCCAGATTACGGCCTTCGTGGGGCGACCCGATGGTCAAGATGAGCACGACCGGCTGATCCCAATTGAGTTGGTTAGCCAGTACAGCCCGGATGCCGTTACCCTGAACTGCACCATTGAGGACCTCCCCACGTATGCCGAGGAGTTGACGAACGAGGCCGAAGAACCGGAGTTTGACTAGGCAGAGCTTGCGTACTGACGAACAATGAGAAGCTCGAAAGGCAAGTGGAGGGGCTGCGTAGTGAGCATGATCGAAGTCAAGAATGTCACGAAGCGATACGGTGAGAAGGCGGTGGTTGACAGCTTAAACTTCGAAGTCAACGAAGGCGAGATCTTCGGCTTTATTGGGCCGTCAGGTTCAGGCAAGACCACTACGATACGCCTATTGACCGGAGTGATCAGGCCGACCGAAGGACAGGTGAGGTTGATGGGCGAGGACCCATCGCACCAGACGTCGAAGATGCGAGAGAAGTTTGGCTATCTGCCGCAGCTTTTCGTGCTGTACCCAAATTTGACTGTGCGCGAAAATCTTAATTTCGCAGGCTCGCTCTACGGCATGGCCCCGAGAACGCGCGGCAAGCGCATAAAGGAACTTCTTGGCTTCGTGGAACTTGCCGAAGCCGCAAATCGAACAGCCACTAACATCTCGGGCGGGATGCTGCGACGCCTCGAACTGGCAGCGGCGTTGCTGCATGACCCGCCATTGTTGTTCGCGGATGAACCGACGGCAGGAATTGACCCCGTACTTCGCGGCAAGTTTTGGGAGGAGTTCAGGCATCTGCGTTCGATGGGACGTACCGTCTTTGTAACGACGCAATACGTGGGAGAAACGGAATATTGCGACCGCGTGGGCATTATCCGCGCGGGCAAGCTGCTCGCTGTAGACACGCCGGAGGGCCTGCGCAGGAGTGCGCTTGGTGGAGAGATCGTCGATATCACGTCGGACAATCTCACACCGGAGGGCGTGCACATGCTGGCGCAACTCCCGATTGTGCACCACTTGCAGACACGCAACCGCAACGAGCTTCGGGCATATGTGGTCGAGGCAAGTCAAGCGATACCGGCTCTCATCGAAGTTTTGACTACAGCAGGTTGCAACGTGTCAAGCGTAGAGGAGTACAAACCGAGCTTCGACGAGATCTTCATTGATATCATGAAGCGTGAAGACGCCAAGGACGCCGAGAACGCTGCAAACGGCAATGGCAATGGCAGAGGTATTGCCACTGGAGGCGCGAATGCAGGTAGTTAAGCGCGCAATTCGATCAGGAGCGTTCGTTTCCAAGGAGATCAATGAGGTTCGCCGTCAGCCACGGCTTATCATGTCGCTGATCCTCGGACCCTTCTTGATCCTGTTCCTATTCGGTATTGGCTATAAAGGAGAGGCGACCACCCTTTCGGGGATCTTCGTGCTCCCGGAGCAAGGAGGTTTTTCGACTAACATAGCCGACTACCAAAAACTAGTTGGAAGCCAGCTCGAGATCAGGAGCCTCACGACCGACATGAACTGGGCGCTCGGGCAACTTAACCAGAATAACGTGGAACTGGTAGTAGTAATACCTTCGGATATAAGCCAGACGATATCATCGGGTGCGCAAGTGCAAGTGCCGATCTTCTTTAACGAGGTGGACCCGCTGAGGCGCGATCTTATTATCTACCTGACGTATGTATACACGAACGAGATCAATAAGCAGACGCTGGCTGAAGCCGCACATCAGAGCCAGCTAAACGCGGGCGACGTGAGGTCGACACTGGTGCGGGTGCGCAACTCGCTTTCTGCTATTGAGCAGCGGTTGGCCGCAGGCGATGTGGCGGGAGCAAACGCGCAAGCAAAGGGATTGCCCGGGTCAATTAGCAACGTGCAACTGGGCCTCGTGCTGCTGTCGCAACTTATGGCTTCGGACAGCACATTGATACAGCAGCCGCAGCCGCAGGACCCCAACCAGGTCAACCTGACGCAGGGGGGCAACGTCGCTCAGAAGCTGAGCCTGGACATGCAAGCACTCAGTGATGAACTGAACAGACCGACACCTGATCCTGAAGTCGTCAGGCAGCGGATCGCCACTGTTCGCGAAGACGTGGATACGCTGGACAATTTGACACAGCAATTCCAGTCCATTAATCCACTGGTACTGGCGGCACCATTTACTTCGCAAGCAACAAACACAGCCAGCATCACGCCCAACTTCACTGCGTACTACGCGCCGGGGATGCTCGTACTTATATTGCAGCATATGGCCGTGACGCTTGCTGCCCTCTCATTGGTGCGCGAGCGAATGCTTGGAACCGTGGAATTGTTCCGCGTGGCGCCAATCCGGGCCGGCGAGATACTGACCGGCAAGCACGTCAGCTTTATGGCGCTTCTGGCGATTGTTGCGGGGGCACTCCTGTTGATGATGAGCAACGAGTTTACAATCGGTGGCGTACACCTGAGCCTGAGGGTTCCGATACTGGGTGACTGGGTGTACCTTGTGCTTACCCTGATGCTCGTAGCCTTTGCTTCGGTCGGGCTCGGGTTTCTGGTAGCAGCGGTTTCGAAGTCGGAGAGCCAGGCGGTACAACTTTCGATGCTCATTCTACTCGCTTCGGTGTTCTTTAGCGGCTTCTTCTTGCGCGTCCAGACGATATGGGAACCAATACAGGCCGTTTCGTACGCGTTACCTGTTACCTACGGCATAGCAAACTTGCAGGTTATAATGTTGCGAGGAGGGACGCCACAACCACTGCTTCTTGTGGGATTGGCGGGACTGGGAGTGGTATTCACGCTTGTGAGCTTTATTATGCTAAGGCGCGAACTTCAGCGCGATTAGGGCAGCCTGCTATATTCACAGCGACGAAGGCTGTACGTTAAGCGTACAGCCTTCAATTAGTCTCAGGATTTGGCGCGATAGATCACGGCGACGGGGGCTCGGTGGCAGCCAGGAACTCTCCGGCGCACCAAGCTGAAGCAGTCGGGTTGGCGGGATCATACTGGTCGACCTTCCACCAGGTGTAGCCGTTCGCATCCACCGGTCCGTCGATGACGTGCGCTGTCTGGCCTGTCTTCAAGACGCTAAGGCTATTGCTGCTGGTAGTAGCTGCATCGCGCAACTTGACGTTTTGGGTAGCCTTCACCCAGCCATTAACGCCAATCGTGCCAGCGGGTGGCAGAGGAAGGGGGGTGGCGGTGGGAGCAGGGGGGATAGTGGCCGTAGGATCACCGAAACCTGTGGGGGAAGGCCTCGGAGCGAGCGTGACGGTAGGAAGAACGGCAGGGAGGTTCGGCCCCGATTTGCGCGTGGCGAGCCAGATGCTGCCGCCTACTACCGCGATCAATACGACGAGCAAAGCAGCCATCAGGATCAATCGATCGCGGCCCATGCCGAGCAAAATCGGCTTCTGTGGCGGACGTGCCGCTCTCTTCAAAACCTCAGCCCGGGTCTTGACTGCATGCGCCCCTGTGATGTCATGTGCAAGCGTGCCGTTCGTTGAAGGGGCAGAATCAATTTGGGAAAACTCTAGAGTATGCTGGCCGTTGCGCGATGTGTACTCGTCGTCGGGGTCAGAGGGGACGGCCTGGTCCTTATTATTGTGAGCATCCTGGTGCAAGTCGGGCGCGATAGCAGTCATGCCGCTCATGGGGGTCAGCCCCGTATGCGTGACGCGGTTTCCCTTGGCATCGAGGGTGTCCATTGGTATGGATGGTGCGATGCGCGGCTTGCCGCTGGAGGAGCGTGCGACAGAGTTGGTAATTGGGCCCGAGATGGGCTCCCAGTAATCGATAAAAGTGCGATTACATGCAAGGCTATCAGCTTCGACTAAATGATTGGTATTGCGGTCGTAGAGCAGCGGATTCCTGCACCAACCTTTGCGCCAGAGGGGCGACGGCTGGTAATGTTTGCAGGTGCTGCACTTCCGCTCTCGTATCTTGGATGGATTCATCTACCCCGTCGTCTTCCTGATGTGATGAAGCGTGTGAGTGCGAGTTTCAGTCTGCACTATACCATTTAGCGTTTGGAGCGTCAAATACAGCCTATTCCTTTTGCCAGTCTTCATAGAGGCAGTAATTTGCTGCGGCGGCGGCCATTCCGCCCTCGTGGACGGCGCTAGTTACCTGGTGGTTGAACAGGCGTGTTACATCGCCGGCTGCGTAGACGCCCTCAATATTGGTGCACTGCTCAACATCAGTGACTATGAAGCCATGTTCGTCGTGCATGACTCCAAGCTTCTCAGCCAATTGCGTAGTTGGCTGAATATGTTGCGTGACGAAGACAACATCGAGTGGGACCTCGGTCAGGTCCTCGAGAGTTACAGAAGCCAACTGCTTGTGAGGGGCGCAGTTAAAGGATTGGGCCAATGAAGTGTAAACCTTTACGCCATGATCTCGCAAGTCTATGAGGCGATTTGGCTTGATGTGCAGGGGTGCTTTCCATGGGGCCAGGGTTATTCTGTCGGTGAAGACGCGCAGCTGGAGAGCCAATGCGGCTGCACGGTCCCCACTGCCCAGCACAAGTACATTCTTGCCAATGGTTTCATAACCGTCGCAGATGATACACCAGAATATCGACTTGCCAATGCAATCATCGCTGCCCTCGAACTCAGGAAAGGAGTCGCCAACACCAGTCGCCAGAATGAGCGTGCGGGCCACGATGTCGTCATGCCCATCGGCGGTGCTTAAGTAGAACAAGCGGCGGCGGTCTTCGCCTTCCATACGAACATCGTGAACGCAGGCATCTAGGAAGAGCGCACCGTATTGCTCCGCCTGTTCCCGTCCGACTTCGCGCAGGGCCGTGGCATGAATACCATCAAGGAAACCGAGATAGTTGCGGTTGACCTGGTGCCAGTTTGATCTGCCCTCTTTGTTATCGATAACGATAACACTTCGGCGCATGCGGCCCATATAGACAGCCGCGGATAGGCCGGCTGGCCCGGCGCCGACGATCGCGCAATCGTAAGTTTTGTCACGCCTTTTGTCCACTTCGGGGGTGCCTCCTGAACTGTGGTCCTGCGTTTCTGCAAGTCCCGCGCCAACGAAACACGCAGGAAACAGGAAAACCCCCTCTCGTGGTGGAAAGGGGGTTTCCACGATGTGTATGAGTGTAAAGCTAAAGGTTCTTCACCGCAGTCGTCAAGGCTGTAGCAACGTCTTTCGCGTCGCCGAACAACATCGAGGTCTTGGGTTCGTAGAAGAGGTCGTTGTCGATTCCGGCGAAACCGCTGCGCATACTTCGCTTCATCACGATTACATTTTGCGCCAGGTCGGCCTCGATGATGGGCATGCCATAGATGGGGCTCTTCGGGTCGGTGCGGGCGGCGGGATTTACCACGTCGTTCGCTCCAATGACCAGCACCACATCTGTCTGGGGGAGTTCGGGGTTGATCTGCTCCATCTCGTAAAGCTGATTGTAGGGCACGTCGGCTTCAGCGAGGAGAACATTCATGTGGCCGGGCATACGACCGGCTACAGGGTGAATGCCATACTTGACAGTTACGCCCCGTTTTTCCAACTGCTTGGCAAGCTCCTGGACCGCATTTTGAGCTCGTGCAACCGCCATACCATAGCCCGGCACGATAACTACCTGGTTAGCGTAGGCCAGGAGAGTAGCTGCGTCGTCGACAGTCAGCTCACGCACAGGGCGTGCGCCGTCCGCGCCCGCTGCGGCTTCGGTTCCGCCACCCGTGCCAAACGCGCCGAACAGCACGTTGGCGAGAGATCGGTTCATTGCCTTGCTCATAAGCTGGGTGAGGATCATACCGGAGGCTCCAACAAGAGCACCGGCGATGACCAGCACGTTGCTGCCCAGCACGAAGCCGGTGAAAGCAGCCGCCAGGCCTGTGAACGAGTTGAGCAGGGATATGACCACGGGCATGTCTGCCCCGCCGATCGGCATTGTGATCGCAACGCCCAGTATGAGGCCAAGCACCGACATGAGGACGAGGACGGTCGTGTGGACATCTCCAGCAGGGAAGGCAATCAGATAAACGGCCATCACGAATATCAGGATGCCGACGATAGCATTGACGATCTGCTGTCCTCCGTAGGTAACGGGTCGAGCAGGAATGAAGCCCTGCAGCTTGCCAAGGGCTATGAAGCTGCCGGAAAGACTGACGGAGCCGATGATAACGCCCAACGCGGTGGCAGTTGAGAAATCATAGCCGTACGAAGCGTGGGCATTTAGCCTGTCGAGGAAGTCTGACATCGACGTAAGGGCGGCTGCGCCACCACCCATGCCGTTGAAGAGGGCCACCATTTGGGGCATAGCGGTCATCTCGACCGTACGCGCCAGGTACCAACCCACGCCGCCGCCTATGAGGGCGCCGACGATAATGAGGCCCAGATGCCAATCGGTTCCGTTGATGAGGATGCTGGCAATCGTTGCGAGAACCGCGAGAGACATACCTACCGCAGCAGTCAGGTTACCCGTTCGTGCTGTTGCAGGGTTGCTCAGGCGGCGCAGGCTTATGATAAAAGTGATAGCTGCCAGCAAGTAGACGATCTCGATATAGAGTTGAGGTGTGGAGAAATCCATGGCTACTGCTTACCTCCAGGCTGTGGCTTCTTCTTGAACATCTGGAGCATGCGGTCAGTGACTACAAAACCGCCTACCACATTGCCTGCCCCAAAAACCGTGGCGATAAAGCCCAGTATGAGCAGCAAGATGTTGTCGCCGGCGGCGGCCAGTACAAGCATGGCGCCTACCAGGATGATGCCGTGGATGGCGTTGGTGCCCGACATAAGGGGCGTGTGCAGCATTGTGGGCACTTTGGAAATTACTTCCACGCCCAGGAATACGGCCAGCACGAACACCACGATAATCATGAATAGCAGGGGCAATTGTGGGCTGCCTGTTTCAGCAGCGGCAACGGCACTTAGCCCTAACAGTGGGATGGTCATTTCACTTCACCTCTTCGCGAAAGTCGTTCATTAGTTTCGCTCCTAACTTCGCAATGCAAAATCATGACGCGCTCCTGCGCGCGGTTGCTGCGGCCTCGAGGGCCTTGAGGACGTTCTCATTCTTGACTGCGCCATCGTGCGTTATAAGTGTGCCTGCAACGATATCGTCGTCCATGTTGAGCGTATACTGGCCGTCTTTGGTCAGCATGAGGGCCAACAGGTTCAGCATATTCTTGGCGTAAAGCTGGCTTGCGTGGACAGGCATCATGCTGGGAACGTTTAGCGGGCCAATGATGCGCACGTTATGCTTGATGAAGTCGCAGCCAGGCTCGGTGAGCGTGCAGTTGCCGCCATTCTCAGCTGCCAGGTCGACGATTACAGAACCGGGCTTCATGTCGATTACCATGGCTTCGGTCACGAGCTCAGGGGCCGGCCTACCTGGGATGAGAGCAGTGGTGATCACCACGTCCGAGTCCTTGACATGCTTGTGAAGCAGCTCTACCTCGCGCTTATGGGCTTCCTCAGATAGTTGCGTGGCGTAGCCGCCCGCAGTCTGGGTCTGCTCTTCGATCGGCATTTCGACGAACTTGGCTCCCAGGCTTTCTACCTGCTCTTTTACGACAGGACGAACGTCGAAGGCTTCGACTACCGCGCCGAGGCGACGAGCGGTGGCGATAGCCATCAGGCCCGCCACGCCTGCTCCAAGAACGAACACACGAGCCGGAGGCACGGTGCCGGCGGCGGTCATGAGCAGCGGAAAGAACTTACCGATCGAGTTGGCAGCAATAAGAACGGACTTGTAGCCGGCCAACGTGCTCATAGACGAGAGGGCGTCCATACTCTGGGCACGGGTCGTCCTGGGGATCGAGTCCATGCTGAAGCTGGTTATTTTGCGATCGGCCAGTTTCTGAACCAGATCGTGGTTGATAAGAGGAGCAAAGAAGGTGATTAGCACTGCGCCCGGCTTCATCATCTCGATCTCGTGAGTGCCTGTGGTAGGGTTCACGATTGGTTTGCTCACCTTACAAATAACATCGGACTGGGAAAACAGATCGGTTGCATTGGGCACGATGGTCGCGCCCGCGTTCGCATATACGCTATCTAAGAAGGATGCTGCTGTGCCGGCTCCCGTTTCGATAAGCACCTGCACACCCTTTTTCACAAGTTGCTGAACGCTCTCCGGGACTAAAGCTACGCGCGTTTCGCCCGGGGTGATCTCTTTAGGGACACCTAGTTTCAAGAGTGCCTCCTTTTCAATATTGTATTTGGCAACGCCACCTATTATTGTACAGCTAATGCGGCTATTCGTCTAACTTTCCCACAAGCTATTGCCAGCTACTGGCGGCATGGCCGCAAACGGACCTCCAAGATCATTGGAAAATGAGGGAAGGCAAGCAAGCTAGGCCTGAATCCCAACTTGCTTGCCCATGCGGATTGTGCGGAAAGACGCGTGAAACTAGAAGAGCTCTTTCACGTCTTCGCGCTCGCCGATAAGCTCGAACTGGGTGGCTTCGAGCTTCTTCTTAGCATAGTCCGAGAGGGAGAGGCCTTCTACGATTTCCCAGTCGCCTTTGCCGTTTGTGCGGCATGGGAAGGAGAAGATGAGGCCATCGGCGATGCCGTAATTGTTGCCATCGGAAATGACGCCCATGCTATACCAGTCGTCGCCGGCGGTCTTGTTGATCATAGCACGGACATGGTCCAGGACGGCGTTGGCAGCCGAGGCTGCGCTTGACTTGCCGCGTGCCGCAATGATGGCCGCTCCACGCTTCTGCACGGTATCCACAAAGGTGTTTTCGAGCCAGTCGCGGTCAGTTATCACCTGTGGTACGGGCTTGCCGTCGATCTTCGCATGCTCGAAATCGGGGAACTGGGTGGAGCTATGATTGCCCCAGATGGTCATGCACGTAACCTCAGTGACGGGCCTTCCGGACTTGATGGCAAGCTGACCCAGCGATCGGTTCTGATCGAGCCTTGTCAGGGCTGTGAAGCGCGTACGTGGCACATCAGGGGCATGGTGCATGGCTATCAAGCAGTTTGTATTGCATGGATTACCGACGACCACGACTCGGATATCAGAAGAAGCAGTCTTGTTGATGGCGATGCCCTGCTCGCGGAAGCTGGTGGCGTTCATCAGCAATAGGTCTTTGCGCTCCATGCCGGGGCCGCGGGGGGTGGCTCCCACCAGTAACGCCCAACTTGCCCCGTCGAACGCCTCGGTATCGCTGTCGGTCAGCTTGATCGTGTTGAGCAGGGGAAATGCGCAGTCCTCTAGCTCCATGCGGACACCCTCAAGAGTGCCGACGAACTGAGGCACTTCCTTGATGATCAGGTTGATGGGCTGGTCATCGCCGAACACGCTGCCATTAGCGAGCTGAAAAAGGAGGCTGTAGGCGACTTGCCCGGCACCACCGGTCACTGCTACCGTTATGGGTGATTTCATTGTTCTACTCCTCTGGTTGATTTGCCAATAAGGCCCGTGCGATCAGAGGGCCTGCTATCTATGTACTTGCCGTTTGCGATGCTTGGTGCGCAATAACGGCGTCTCCTTGGGTATGATGCTTATTGAGCCATCTAATTCTAGCATGGCTTCGCCAATATCGCCCATCTTCTCGAAACCGTGCTCGCGTGCGGCCATGATCACATCGTCCTCATCGAGGCCCTCGCGGCGCAGATTATCTTGCAGGACTTCGCCGTTGTGAACCAAGAGGCGAGGCTGACCCAGGAACAGTTTGCGAAAGCCCGGAGAGCGAAAGCCGAACTCGTTGAAGAGCCAGTTGGTGAACAGGAGCGTAGCGACCGACACGGTTGCGCCTGTCACGGACACGTCGCTCCCAATCATGGCATTCTGGACCGCGTTACTAACGGTGAGAATGACGACGAGATCAAAGGGCGTCATTTGCCCGAGTTCGCGTTTACCGAATATGCGCAGGCCACCGATAAGGACGACGTACACCACAAAGGTTCGTAGGACGATCCACAAAAGCGAGACGACGTCAAAATTGAGCAGGTCAGAAGGGATCATGAGATAAGCCGGACGGGCATGGGTTTTGCGACCTAGCCTTTCCGCAAGCCGGACAAGGTACTCTCGATCAGGTAGTCTACGACGGCATTCATTTCTCCGGTCTTGCGGAACACTTCAAGCTGGCGATCTGCTCCTGTGCCTATCTTCAAGATTGTATTTACGTATTCTACCGCCTTGCGGCTGCCAAGTTCATCGAGCACATCGTCCACGAACTCGAGCAGTTCTTCCGCGAGGCGGCGCATCGGCACCTCTTCGCGCTTTCCGAAGTCGATGAGCTGGCCGTCAATGCCATAGCGGGCCGCGCGCCACTTGTTCTCCATGAGTAGGGCGCGGTCGTACAGCCGGAAGCCCATGTTCTGCTTGCGCAGCTTATAGAGCTTGGCGACGATCGCCTGGAACAGGCCGACGAGCATGATTGCGTCGTCAACTGTGGTGGGCATGTCGCATACACGGAATTCGAGCGTGGCGAAGTATGGATGGGGGCGCAAGTCCCACCAGATCTTCTTGCCGTTATCTATGCAGTTGGTGTGCACGAGCAGGTTTACAAAGCTCTCGAAGTCGGCCCAGGACGCGAATGTGGAGGGAATGCCGGTGCGAGGAAACTGCTGCCAGACGATCGTCCTGTAGGACTTGAGCCCGGTCAGCCTGCCCTGCCAGAAGGGGGAGTTGGACGAGAGTGCGAGCAAGTGTGGGAGGAAGTAGCGCGCTTCGTTCATGATCTCGATCAACAGGTCACGATCGGGAATGCCGACATGGACGTGGAGCCCGAAGATCAGTATGGAGCGCACGACGTCCTGTAGGTCGTCTTCGAGCAGCTTGTAACGGTCAACTTCGGTGATAAGCTGGCTTTGCCAGTGGGAGAAGGGGTGAGCGCCGGCCGCCACGATGGCGAGACCGCTTTGAGCGGCGAGTTGTCCCAGCCCGGTGCGCAGGTTAACGACTTCGCGTCGCGCGTCTTCCACCGTCTCGCAAATAGGCGAAACGGTTTCGACCATGGACTGGATCATCTCGCGCTTGATGTTCTCCATGAAGCCGGGATCACCACTGGCTATCATCTGCTCGACGTGCGGTTTGAGGTCGCGCGTTGATGGATCCACAATCTGGAACTCTTCTTCAACCCCGAGAGTAAATAACTTCTGCATAGTAACCTCTCACGGCCGGAGGAGGTGATTGGAGTGAGCGCCGAAGCGTATCACCGAGATCATGCCACCGGCACATGCCACTGCAAACATACGGAAAACCAGGACCTCGATGTCTTTGCATTGTATTGTAACCGAAAGGTGAGCCCGCGGAACCTTCTATGTGTGAATATTCCTCGAAATGAACTATGAACTACGGGAAACAACCATTGTGGGCACGACGGAGCCGGTGCCCGCCGTCACGTTCAGGAGAGCGGCGCTAGATAACCTAGTCAAAGCGCCCTGTGTATCGGTACCGAAGACGAACGGGTCTAGGTCGGCAGTGAGGTCGGTGAAGGTGACACCGTGCTCCGGATCGAAGTGGGGGTACTGCTCGTGGTCAAGATGCACCGCCCACTGGACGACAGAGGAACCAGCCAATGATTCTATCATGGCCTGCTGCCATTCGCTATCGGTCATTGTCCAGCCGATGCTGACGCCTTTGCCACCGTACTCGTCATTGGGCTTCAAGACGAGATGTTCGCGGTTCTGAGCAATGAACGGAAGCAGGTCGGTTCGCTTGCCGTCGAAAGTGGTGTAACCCTCAGCCACCTTGCGAGTCCAGGGGATATGTTTCTTTATGACCTCGAGCTCGTGCTTGCTGAACAGATTGGCGTTGGCGTCGTCATGAAGGAGCGCCAGGCTCATTTTCTTGTGCAAGAGCTTGGCCCGGAAAGAATTGGTGATGCATACGGCTCCAGCTTCGTAAGCGTCGGTGATTGGCCGCGCCACATCGGGCATGGCGAGTAGCTCGCTGGTCAACACGCGCTTGTAGAATATATCAATTGCGAAGTCGCCGTCACGTAAGCGTCCGCCGGAGAATTCCAGCCTGCGCGGATCTGTTATGAGTACTTTATAGCCACGCGACGTGAAGTATTCCTGGAACAACTCGAACTCCGACGAGGTTGGCACTCCGTCCCAGTCGACGATGGCGATGTTGGGGCGGGCGCTGAACCTATCGGCGCCGCGGTTGTTCCTGAACTCGCGCCACATTTCCTCGATGGATTGCATGAAGCGGTCACGGGCATACAGGGCTTGTAGACTGTAACCGTGCTGGGCTGCCCACTGCTGGATAATGGGCAACTCAAGGAAGACTTCAGCGAGCACATCCTCATAGGCAATGGAGGCCGGGGCCTCGGCGTTCATTTCGACGAATCGCCAGTCACGCTCAGACCAGAAGGAGTCGAGCCTTGCGCTGGTCGAGGGCTCTTCGAAGCCGGGGTCGACCATGCAGAGACGGCGTTCTTCCGGAGTGAGGTCTAGCTGAGCGAGGAGAGATTCGCTTTGCATGGCCGCACGGCGAAGCTTGATAAAGGCCGAGGCGAGGCTGCGTACCACGTCAGTAATAATGGCCTGCTGACCGGGAGTCACGAAGTGGGGGCGCAAGTAGCGACTGAAAGGCACGCCGCCGAACGTAAGTTTGCGCTCGAGACTGAGCTGCGCCAACAGGGCCTGGGAATCGGCGCACATGGCGGGATTGGCCGCCAGGAACTCATGGTAGTCTCTTATTGCGGGGTGGGCGCTCTCGGCGTTTACACTGGCCTCTTGCACATCGCTCATGCGGTGCCGCCTTTCGAAGTACCGGCCAGGGGTCGGGGGCCGACTGACCGGAAGCTTGCTACTTGCTCTTCTTCTTTGCGACTGACTGGCTGGGCGTCTGGTCCGTGCTGGCGAACTCATCCCAGTTCTTGACGGGATTGCCGGCTGGCGGAGGTGTCGAGTTGAGAAAGTAGTCCCAGCGCCACTGGTGGCCGGGGGTGTAGCCCTGAAGGGCGCGTTCGATGACCAGGTTTGCCATGTTCTCGACCACCCACTCGAAGTAGGTCGGGGTAATCGAGTGGTAGTCCATGTCGGGCGCAGGATTGAGCCAGTCAATCGCATAGGGAATTTCGTCGCGAACGGCGAACTCGGCAGTGCACATATCGTAGCCGAGGGAACTCATGAGCATTTTGCAGTCGCGCACGATACGCTCATGCAGGTCTTTGCCGAAGAAGTTGTCAGGGTCGTCCACCACGTAGCGCATATGGAAGGGATTGCCCGGTTCGTAGCGAATTACTTTGATGTTGTCCTGGCCGAGGCAGATGCAACGGGCATACTTCTCGAACTGAATCCCCTCCTGCAAGATCATGCCTAACTCGCCTGTCTGGTCGAAGGCCCAGATTAACTCTTCCATGTTGTGCACCTTGTAGACATTCTTCCAGCCGCCACCCCAGAAGGGCTTCATGAATGCGGGAAAGCCAACATATTCGGCAATGCTGGCCCAGTCGAGAGGATATTCAAGGTTGCGAAGCGACTCGGAGACCACGCCCTCGGTGTAAGACTTCTGCGGAAGAACGATCGTCTTCGGCACGGCGATGCCCTGCTTGTGGGCCAGGCAGGCCTCGAAGAACTTGTCGTCTGAGGCCCACCAGAAGGGATTGTTGATCACGACCGTGCCGTCGAGCACCGCTTTTTTCAAGAAGCCCCGGTAGTAGGGAATTTCGTGCGAAATGCGGTCTACGATGACGGCATAGGGGATCTTCTCGTCCATACGAGTGCCGCCCAACTTGCAGAGTTCGGCGCGGACACCGGCATTTTTCGAGTTTACCCTGTCGATAAAGGCGTGGGGAAAAGTATTTTCTCTGCCCACCAGCAGGCCTACAAGTTTCTCGTCTGCCATTGACATCCTCCGTTGCGTTATGTGTGAGTTTAATGGTTTCGCTTTGGCTATCACCAAAGATACTTCAACACCATTTGCTTCCACCAGGGCCAGTCATGCCACGCGCCCGCCCATATGTCGAGATTATTCGGCACGTCCTTGGCCCACAATTCAGTTGATAGCTGCTCGGTCGATGCTCGGCATATGTCGTCTGAGCCTACGGCAAGGATGATTTCCTGCTGTCGCATGCGCGAGAGGTACCAGTCGTCATGAAGGTTGGGCAGAAAGTCAATGGGCGAGTTGAAGTATGCTTCGCCTTCGAGTTGGCTATTGGTAAGGAATTGCAGGGAGTAGGCTCCGCTCATGGCCAGGATGCGGCGCACGAGGTCGGGGTGCCGGAAGGCGAAGTTGATGGAGTGGTAGGCCCCAAAGGAGGCGCCGGTGACGTTAAGGTCGCTGTCGACACGAGGGTTGCGGTCACGAAGAAACGGCAGCACTTCCTGGATAAGGTACTGCTCATACTGGTCGTGACGGTGAGCTCGGTCTGCCGGGGAGGCACCGCGGTTGTACCACGACTCGGAATCGACAGAGTCAACACAGACCATTTGAAGATTCCCTGTGTCAAACCTGTCGCTAAGGGTGGTGATCAGGGAGAAGTCCTCATTCTGGTAAAAGCGGCCCATGGAGGTGGGGAAGGCGAGGACAGGTCGCCCCGACGTGCCAAACAGCAGTAGCTCCATATCCTTGCCGAGATTCGGGCTGTACCACTTGTGATATTCGCGATGCATAGAGAGCTACCCCTTCGGTAATGACATGAGTGTTGGGTGCACGCCCGCCCGTTCGATACATGCCTGAGTGAGCAGGAGTAGTGCGGAGCATTGTAGCATTTTTGCCCCGACGGTGCAACCCAACGATGTGACCGAGGCTGACCCCAAGATCAGGCGACCGCTTCCAACATTCGGCTGGATGTGCAAAACCTCGCGGGTGGAATATTGACTTGCGGGCAATAGGCCTGTATATTCATGTTGTCGCTGATGTGTTGAGCATACGCGACAGCAAAGACCCGGAGAGACCGCAAGGTTTGTTCGGGTTTTTTGCTTAAGCGATATCTGGTCCGTGTTTCGCGCTCGTGCTCCGTATTGCGGTATAATATGATATGCGAATCCTTCTAGTAGACGATGATCCTCAGATACGCGATACCCTTAAACGGCACCTATCGTACGAAGGCTACCAGGTGTCTGTGGCGGGGGACAGCCGTGAGACTTTCACGCAGGTGTCTGAGAGCAGACCGGACCTGGTAATCCTGGACTGGATGCTACCCGGCATGGACGGCATCGAGATATGTCGCAGGCTGCGGCAGGCGGACGACTTCCCGATACTGATGCTGACGGCCAAAGGAACGCTTGAAGATAAGGTGGACGGCCTGGATAGCGGCGCCGACGATTACCTTCTCAAGCCGTTCCAGCCGGATGAACTGCTGGCGCGCGTACGGGCTCTGCTGCGCAGGCGGTCTCCAGCCTCTCAAGCGACGGCGTTGAAGTTCGGCACATTGTCGCTTGATGTGAGCTCGCGCCAGGTGTGGTCCGAGGACCGACCGGTGGAGCTATCAAGCAAAGAGTTTGACATGCTTGAGCTGCTGATGCGGCACCCCAACCAGGTGCTCACCAGGGATACGTTTTACGATCGCATCTGGGGATACGACTTCAGCGGGGAAAGCAACATACTTGAAGTCTACATACGCTATTTGCGCTCGAAGCTGGACGCGGCAGGCTCACCGCGCTATATCCAAACCGTGCGCGGCGTGGGATATGTGCTTCGTGAGGACGTTCGGACGGCTAATACCTAAGACTATATCAGCCAATTAGCTAGAAGGCTAAAGAGCGAACCAAAAAGTATGTCACTTCGCTGGCGATTTACTCTGATCTCAACTTTGATACTGGCGCTATTTATCGCCATATTCGGCGTGCTTGCCGTTTTCTCGATGAGATTTTTCATGATCCAACGGGTGGACCAATCGTTGGATCAGCAGGCCACCGCTCTAGTGCGCTATATTCTGTTGCAACAGGTAACAGACCTGAGAACGGTCAAGAACTCAAACACTGTTAGTCCGGTCTTCTTTGTGCTGTTCGACAGGCAAGGAGACATTCTGAATGCGGACGCCGATTTGCCCATCACTCCTGCCTACCTGGACCGTGTAGCAGGTGGCGAGACGATCCATGTAACAGAGCCTCTTCCCTCCGGTGGCAATCTTAGGACGCTGCTGGAGCCAATTCCCGATCCACACACAGGGCTCAATCCCTCCTTGGGTGTTTTGCAGGCCTCTACCCCGCTGACATTCATCGACGACATCATCAACGAGACTACCTTCCTGCTGGCTATTGCATCGGTGACATTGCTGGCGGTGGGCGCTGTGGGAGCACACCTGCTGACCGGGCGTGTTTTCCGCACGGTTGGCGTATTGACCAGCAGGGTGCACCAGATCGAGCTATCGCAAGACCTCTCGCAACGGCTGCCGGAGACTAACAGCGAAGACGAAGTTGGTAACCTGATACGGACGTTCAACGGCTTGCTGACGCGGCTGGAAGCATCTTTCGATACACAGCGGCGCTTCGTGGCCGACTCATCGCACGAGCTGCGCACGCCTCTCACGGTGATCAAGAGCAACATCCATTTGCTGCGGCAGACGTCGGATCCTGAGGAAAGGGCTGAGCTTCTAAAGGTGACGGACGGGGAAGTATCGCGCCTCAACCGGATGATCGACGACCTGCTGTATATGGCGCAGATGCAGGCAGGACACGACCTCAAGCCTGTGTTGCGCCCTGTGGAGCTCGACAGCCTCATACTTGATGTGTACGCACGCGCACGACCGCTGGCGCTACGCAAGAATCAGAAGCTTAGCCTGATACACGAGGATATCGCGAGCCCGATGGGGGATCGAGAACAACTGCAACACCTCTTGCTCAATCTGCTTGATAACGCTATCAAGTATACGGGGGAAGGCGGCGTCATCACGCTGGGCCTGTGGACGGACAGGGGATGGGCGCGAATTGAGGTAAGTGATAATGGGCCGGGCATTGACGAGCAGGATATGCCACACGTGTTCAACCGGTTCTATCGGACGAGCGCCGCCCGGCAGAACCAGCGCAATGGCTCAGGCCTGGGATTAGCCATCGTGAAGTCGATTGCCGAGGCGCACGGCGGGAGGATCGAAGTGTACAGCAGGCTGGGTGAGGGGACGACCTTCCGGTTATGGCTGCGGCTGGTCGACGCGGCACCGCTGCCTGATGTCGATGATGAGTATGATGCGCCGGTAGACCCCAAGGCCACGGAGTTGGTAACGAGCGAGCAGTCAGCCGTAACCAATCGTGAGATGTGAGGACGTGGGGCTTTGGCCCGCCGGTCGACAGGGAGAAGGAGAGCTTGTTTTGCCCGAATATGTGAATTTGATGCTGGAAATCGATTACGAACGACGGGTTGCTGTGCTGACCATTAATCGGCCGGATAAGCTTAATGCGCTCAATCAGGCGTTGCTGCAGGAGTTGGATTCGGCGCTGGAGTTCATCGCGGGAGAAGAGGGCGTGCGTGCGCTTGTTGTGACGGGAGCGGGTACCAAAGCATTTGTGGCCGGGGCTGACATTAACGAGATAGCGGGCCTCGAAGGCATGGAAGATGGGCGCGACTTCTCGGCTTACGGGCAGGCGGTGTTCAACAAGATCGAGCGGCTGACGGTGCCTGTCATTATGGCGATAAACGGCTATGCGCTCGGAGGCGGGTGCGAACTGGCTCTGTGTGGGGATATACGGCTGGCGTCAGAGAACGCACAGATGGGGCAGCCTGAGATCAACCTGGGGGTCATTCCGGGATATGGCGGGACGCAGCGGCTGGCGAGGATTGTGGGTAGGGACCGCGCCAAGGGGATTATCTTTACGGGCGAGCGGGTAGGGGCTGAAGACGCGCTGAGGCTCGGACTGGTGGACCGCGTCGTTCCGCAGGGGGACCTGTTGTTGGAAGCAACGAACCTGGCGGTGACGCTAGCGGGTAAGGCACCGCGTGCGCTGGCGCTGGCCAAGATGGCTATCAACGAGGGGGCGTCACTGCCGCTGGACAAGGCACTTGAACTGGAGTCGGAGCTATTTGGGCAGGCGTCAGCGACGGCGGACCGGCGGGAGGGCGCGGCGGCATTTCTGGAGAAGCGCCAACCACAGTGGACAGGGCGCTAGGCACGTACTCATAGGGAGACACGCGGAAGTCGGAAGGAAGGAAGTTGTCGGGGGAGGCACCGAGCGGATTCGAACCGCTGATCAAGCTTTTGCAGAGCCTTGCCTTGCCTCTTGGCCACGGTGCCCCGGTCATTAGGACGCGCCGTGTTGGAACGGCGCACACGGGATTATACCACAAGGGGAGAGGGGCGGCAAGTTTGCCAAAAGGAACCGTGGGCGGTATAATAGGTTCGTCTGCGAAAAGGAACTGCTACCGCAAAGGAGCATGGCTGCCCGATGTTCGGGCGTAAAGCCGGCTCAGACGAGGATGGAGAAGTATGGGTGAGAACAAACAGCCGGGTGCGCTGGCTGAGATCTTCGAGCGAGGCAAGCTGGTCTGGCGATTGATGCAGGACCAACGCGTGCCGACGTGGGTTAGGATTGGAATACCTGCAATCGTGTTCCTCTACTTCATATCTCCCCTGGATATCATCCCGGACTTTATTCTTGGCCTGGGCCAATTGGACGACCTGGGCGTGATATTGCTGGGCATGTCGCTCTTCATCAGGTTGGCTCCGAGCAACGTAGTTGAGGAGCACAAGCGGGCGTTGGGCATCGAGCCCAGTGCTGCGCAAGGTGGGGAGCCCACGCGCCGGGTCCATCGCGATAGCGCGCCCATCGAGGGAGAGTACACTGTAAAAGCTGAGCAAGAGGCGACCCACGACGGGTACCGGAAGTAACTGACTGTTAGACAGGGCGCAAGACCCTGAGAACTACTTTAGGAGTGGCCCCAAGGATGGCAAAGAAGACAACCAGAACATCGCAACAGCAGCGCGCCAGACAGGAACAATGGCGCAGACGGATCGACGCCCAGACGGGGCAACCCACGTCAAGCGGGTCGGCTTCGGCACAGGACGTGATGGACGACGAGGCATATGGCACGGCGGTTGACGCTGCCGAGAGCGAAGGCTATCAACAGGCCGATATACGACCGATCCCCTCGGTAGCGACTGCTTCGGGCACAAGGCGTGCGGCGACCAGCAGGCCGAACGCGACAAGCTCCATGGTGCAGACGCCGGGTCAGAAACGGGCGCTTGCGGCAACCAGGACTACACGCGCAAGGCTGATGACGAATACGATGTCGATCGACGAAGAGATGCACTATGTGCGGGCGGACATCCGCAAGTTGATCACGCTGACTATAGCGTGCCTGGTAATTATTATAGTGCTCGCCTTTGTCCTCAACAGATAACGTGGCTGGGATAGAAATTCATAGATAGAGCAAGGGCCGCCTTCGGGCGGTTCTTTGGCTTAACGAGATGTGCCCCGCACGCAGAACATGCAGTGCGGGGCACATGGAAAGAGTAGGAACGAGGACTAGACCTCTTCTTCTTCCGGCTCTTCCTCGTCGTATTCCAGATCTTCGTCGGCGTCAGCGTCGTCGTTGTCGGCATCATCGCTGTCAAGGTCGTAGAGTGTATCGTCGTCTTCCTCCATGCCGTAGCGGAGCGCGCCTTCGCGCATGTATGGGCGATATGCACCGGTGGGGAGAGCCTTGGGCGGGAACGAGAACTTACCTCGGTTGCCGGGGTGCTGGTAGGTTTCGCGGATGATAATGGAGATGGACGACTGGCTGGCCGTGGTTACTGCGGCCGTATAGCGGTTACCGGTGGCCATCAGGCCAAGCAGGCGCTTGGCAAGCTTGGGCTCAACCTGGCCAACAAACTGGCCGTCTTCGTCATAGACTTCGAGCTTGGTGTCGTTGGCACGTAGTTCGACATTGTCGCCAGCAGTGACTTCGATTAGAAGCTCAGGGGGGCCGAGGTTGACGAGATTGGTGACACCAGTCTTGCCTGTTTCCTCGATAAACATTGTGGGGTTGATACGTGCAGACTCGGAAGGCCGGGAGTGAGAGGCGGCTTTGGGTAGGCGGGTCGGCTCAATTGCCTTATCAGCAAGATGAGCGAGCCGGTCCACGTTCTTCCTGGCGATCATGTTATTGGGATCAAGTTCTACTGCGCGCTTGTAAGTGTCGAGCGCATCTCGATAGCGTCCCATTTCGAGGAGGGCTTTGCCGAGCCTGTTGTAGGCGTCAGCGTCGTTGGGATAGAGCTCAATGATTTTGCGATTGATATCGGCGGCTTCAGACCACCTATTTTCCATTGCAAGGGCTATAGCGCGTTCCGGCAGCACGCGCCGGAGTCTTAGTCTATCTTCTGTTTGGTTCATCATTTGATTGCCTCGCTTTTACGCAGTGAACTCTTTAGTGGTCTAGCCGCAGACCCGGTGCCCTGTGTCACTGCTTCTTAAACACCTATGAATATAGAACGTATAATTACCCGATTCGGTTCAATCGGTCAAGACCGTTGTGAACATCCTTTTGCACATATAACGGTTACCTAGACCATTTTGGATCTTCAGGCTCCTTGCCAGAGCATTTATTGTGCCAGGTAGATTGCGAGATGGGCGCAATGCAGGCTGCAGTATATATACGCTAAAAGATACGTTTAGTTAACAGTCTAAGGGAGTACCTTATATCTAGTGCTGTAGTAGTACGTTCGGACGTGCAAATAAGTTACACACCCTAATTGACCGGGCAATATCGGGCTGCGCGGGCTGCGGTGTGCGATCCTGGGCTTAGCTGCTAACTTTGAACGACCGGGGTTAGGGGGATTGTAAATCGCCTGTTCCTGGCATCTAGGAGAGATCGGAGGGAAGGTGGAGTGTCGTGGACGACGCGGACGAGAGAGCCCTGCATGGACCAGGGACCGCCTTCCTCCACCTTTACCTTGACAAGCTGACCTGTGCGGTCGTTGGTGGGGCTACCCATTGGGAAGAAGACGATTTTGTTGCCCCTGGTGCGTCCGGACCAGCGGCCCCGTTGAGCGCCTTCGACGAGAAGCTCCACTTCCTCACCGACGTGGCTGGCGTTTAGCTCACGGCCTATGGCCTCCTGCAGATTTTCGACGGCATGGAGGCGCATCATTTTTTCCTCATGGGTCGAATTGTCGGGCCAAACGGCGGCGACTGTGCCGGGACGGGGTGAGTAGGCAGCTACGTGTACTTTATCAAATTTGATCTCCTGGAGCAGGTCGAGAGTGCGCATGAACTGGTCGGGGGTCTCGCCGGGGAAGCCCACGATGATGTCGGTGGCGAGGGTGACTTTGGGAATGGTGTCGCGGATACGCTGGATAAGGTCGCGGTAGTAGCGCAGGGTGTATCTGCGCTTCATGCGCTTGATTACGTCGTCATCACCTGCCTGGACGGGCAAGTTGATATGTTCCATGGCTTTGGGCAAGCGCGCGACCGCCTCGATGAGGTTTTGGGCCATGTCTTTGGGGTGGGATGTAAGGAAGCGGATCCGCCATAGATCGTCAATGGCGTTAAGGCGCTCGAGCAGGGCTGCGAGATCGGTGCGTTCCTGGAGGTCGTGACCGTAGGTGTCGACGTTCTGGCCTAGGAGGGTGACTTCGCGGACACCTTGGGCGGTAAGGTGCTCGACTTCGAGGGCGATTTCTTCGATGGAGCGCGAGCGTTCCTTGCCGCGGCGGAAGGGAACTATGCAGTAGGTGCAGGTCTTGTTGCAACCGTAGATGATAGGTATGTAGGCAGCGATGCCACCAGCCTGGGCAGTGGGAAGGAGGCCTTCGAGGGCGAGGGACACGCCGTATTCTCCGAGGTCGGGTGCCGAGTTGTGGGGGAGGCCGACCAGGAAGTCGTTGACCGCAGAGGGCTGGAAGAAGAGGTCGACCATTGGGTAGCGGCGGCGGAGGGCAGTCTGGTCTTCGGTGACCATGCAGCCGGTGAGGGCGAGGAAGACGTTGGGGTTCTTTTTCTTGAGCTGGGCTACTTCACCCAGCTTGCCGACGATGCGATCCTCGGCCTGCTGGCGAACCACGCAGGAGTTGAGGACGACCACGTTGGCCTGGTCTATGTCTTCGGTTTCGGAGTAGCCTTTGCCCTGGAGGGCGGCGGCCACGTAGTTCGAGTCGGCGACGTTCATCTGGCAGCCGACGGTCCAAATAAAGTAGCTTTTGCTGTCCGAGTCTGTTTTGTCGATCATTGTATGAGCCTGCTTTCTGTTCTTAGCAGAGCATTATACCGAA
>JBBRDO010000069.1:0-25214 GCA_038203825.1 Chloroflexia bacterium
TACTCAATCGCCTCCAAATCCACCAACGGCACGCGCAGCTTCTGCCCATCCGCCATCTGCACATCCGCCACTGGCGCTACTATCCCCGATTGCGAAGAGTGCGGCCCGGTCGGCAAATCCGCAATCTGCGCCGTCTGCCCCAGAAACCCCTGCGAAAGGAGCCGCACCTGCGATCCTACTGCCAGCTTGGGGCTGATCTCGCCCGGTCGCCGCACCGCCGTGGTGCGCGCCAGCGGAATAATAATCTCAGGGCGTGACAACCCACCCCTGAGCCGTGTCGACCCGTCCACCGCGATTTCCTGCCCATCGTAAGCCGCAATCGTCTCGAACACGCGCCTGCTCATAGGAACCGCCCCGAACCCCTCCGTCACTATCAACACGAAATCGGGCGGCACCGCTCTGTCCACCGTGGATGTCGGTGGTGGAAAATCCCATGCCTTGCTGTCGGCACGCACCACCCCCATCCTCCACGCATCGAGGCTCTTGTACCCCAGGAAGTCCCCCAGCTCGCGTGAGCGTATACTCCCCGTTATCACCCCCCGCGCACCCAGCTCGATCAGCTTGCGAAGCGCCTCTGCCGTTATTTCGCTCCCGCCCAGCACTATCGAATATGCCACCCGCGCGTCCAGCCTATCTGCGGTGATCGGCTCATCTCCCGACGTCACAGTCACCTTCAGCACCCCGTGCTGTTCGCCTCCCAATCCGAATATCCCCCGCACCAGATTGGCCGGGGTCTCTACCGTTGCCCCGTAATACGGGATCACATCCGTCACGATCCCCTTCAAGTGTGCGCGCACGCTCACGGGCTCCGAGGGTGCGACGATCTGCCCTGTGCCTGTGGCCGAGTCATAGCCCTGAAAAGTTCCTGCAATGGGTGAGCGCGACATGCGCGAGCCTCTCCCGCTTCTCTGGGCAAGCATCCCCCCTCGCTCCACCTGCGCGCCGGGACTAACCAGCAAGCGACGCGCAGTTGCTTGTGGCGACAGATCCAGGTCCGCCGCTATATTCACCACCACCGGCTCTACTTTTAGCATACTCTGCGCAACCACATCCCCCGGCTCCACGCGTGCGCCTGCCCGCACCAGCACTTCACCCGGCACCGGCAAACGGCGCTCTCGCCGTAAGAGAATATTGGCGGCTATCGTCGGTTGTGGTATAGGGTAATAGATGCTCATTTCTGCTCGCTATACGGCAGCGCATCAAACGCCGCCCACCATTGTCTCATCTGCGCCTGTCTCAGGTCTCTATCTTCAGGCAGCGTGAACGGCCTGCCCCGTGCGTCCACTATCAGTCCCACCAGCCCGCCCTTGATCTCCTGCCCCGGCTCGGTCTTGAGCGCCTTCCCAGGCTCGCCACTGCCTACGCGGAACCCCGCGCTCGGCTTGATGTTGAGCGCGGCCCGCTGGTCCGGCCTCAAAGGCACCACCCTGATCTGCCCGTACGGCACTTCCACCGTATCGGTCCCACCGCCCCTCCGCTCCATAGTAACCGTCACCGCTATCGGCGCTTCGCCGCCCACCGTGGCCATCGGAGCATCACCCTGCACCACTATTGCCGTGCCCAGCCACATCAGGCAGTCGCGGTCAAATATGTACGACGCCGCGGCGAGATTATAGTGCGCCAGGTTGCCCAGCGCGGGCAGCAACAATGTCGTGTCAATGGCCAGCTCTACCGAACCCAGCCCTTCTGCCGTCGGCTGCAGTGCATCCAGCAGAATGCGCGCCGCCTGCCCCGGTCGCGGTGCGTATGCCAGCACACCGCCCGTGCCGATCAGCAGGTCGTAGCGCGGCTCCTCACCTGCATCCCCCTTCTTCAGGGCTTCGTACGCTGCTCCCAGGGCTTCGCACGCCAGTGCGTGTTCTATCGCCAGGTCGCGTGCCGTTTGCGGCAGCCCTGCCGGGCGTATCACCTTATTAAGAGCCCAGTCGGTCAATTCGTCGTCCGACATGGGGAATGGCAGCCACCTCAGCACATTCGCTATCCCGCGCTCGGCTAGCAGGTTGCCCAATCCATAGGCCACCCCTATCTCGCCGCGCACCACCGCCACGTCCCTGTCCCTGTTCGCCAGAAACAGCGAAGTCGAGCTTGCCCCTATATCGGCTATCAGCGTTTCGCGCCCGTAGTGAGCGCCCAGAAAGCGCGCTATAAGGCGTGTGCTCTCCGCCGTGGGCGCGATCCCGCCCTGTATCCATCTGGTCAGCACCGGATAGCCCGGTATCTGCGGCACACGCTTCTCCCTGTACAGGTTGGCCAGCATTTCTTCGGCGGGTCCCGTTTGCTCCATCGTCAGGCTGGGGCGCAGGTTGGGCACCCCGCGCACCTCGACCACCGGCGTCAGCACCTGCGTTACCTGCCCCAGCGCCGACGAGTTCCCGGCGAATATCGCTATTGGCGCTCCTGCTGCCTGCTTATTGGTGCGTGCTGCCAGTTCTGCCCTGTTGGCCTGTTCGCGTGCTGCTCCCGCCACCACTTTCGCCAGCCTTACCAGCGGGATCGTCGGCCCCCCTTCCACCCCGCCCGCTATCAGCACTACTTCGGGCGGCACAGCCAGCAGCTTCTCCGTCTGCTCCTGCAACCAGGCCGTAGCCGCGTTGCTCAGCAGCGTATCATCCTCAATTGAGCCGGCATTTATCCCCTCGTCCAGCGTGATGTGCGATACAACGTGCGTGTACGCCCCACCCACCGCCTGCACTGCGCTCGCCTCCGAGATATCGCTGCTTACCGCCGCTATCGTCACTCGCAGTGCGGACGCCGCGCTCGCCGTGGCGATGAACAGGTCTATCCCGCTCCCATCCTCGCGTTGCGGAACGATCAGGCGGTTGTCTTCCGTCAGTTTTCGCCCTGTAGTTCCCTCCAGGTCGCGCACCGCATTGTATACTCCTGCGGTCACGTCGTTATAGGGCGACTCAGCCGTGGTCAGCGCTGAAGCGCGGGCCACAAACCGGTACTCATCGCCTACCACGTCGAACAGGGCCGCCCGCGTATTGAGCGACCCAATATCCACCGCCAGTATCCCCCCTACAGTCGCGACCGTAGCCTCCCCCTCAACCTCGGGCGGGGCTTCAAGGTGTGTCTTGGTGTTTTCGAGCTTGCCAATATTCATAGTTCAACAACCAAAATCTGGGATCTTGGGATCCATAAGTACTCTCTATTCTGCGATCAATAGCCGGCTAACTTCTCTACGAGGTCCACCAGCGACACTAGCCGCTCGATCAGAGCTGCATAGAAAGTTATCGCCAGCGAGCCCAGGATCGCGCCAAATGAAATCACCAGCACCCATCTACCTACCATAGAAAGCTGCCGGATCGGTGCCATCCTTATTCCGTCTGCCCTCGCGCCGAACGCAAAGTAGGACAGCGCGCACACCACTCCTGCCACCAGCACTATATTGCCCACTGTCGCTGCGATAGCTGCCGGATCGCTACTCGAAAGGTTCAGCAACCTCATCGTGTCGAGCGCCTGCGGCACTATCGCGCCTGCCAGCGCACCGCCCAACGCCAGGGAAGCCCCCACCACCACCACCAGGTTCAGGCCCAGTGACGCCGGCCAGGCGCCCGGATATGCTATCCTCAGCAGCAGCAGCAGGCCCAGCGCGACGGGCACCGCCCCCAGCCATCTGTCGCTCTCAAGCGTGCCCGCCTCAGGAACTATAATGCGCGCGATCTGCGGAGCCACCACCTGGGTCAACACCACCAGCGACACATACCCCACCGACACCCCTACGAGCAGGCTCTGGGCGATCTTCCATAGTGGGTTGGCCCCCAGCAGGTAGCTGAAAACCATCACGGTCAGCAGCGCGGCTACGATCCCGCCAATCAGTTCAGCATCCATCTTGTTCGGAATTCTGAGTTCTTACTCCTACTTCTTAGTTTGCGGCTTCCGACCCTGTTCCCAAGAACGATCCACCCGGAACGCTGGCCCCAATTAAGAATTAAGAATTAAGAATTAAGAATTATCACGCTCTCCTTCCCATTATTTTCCGCGCGCCCTTGGCCACAAACGCGGCTGCAATCACCAGCGCCACCAGCAGTGCCGCTACCGACTGCGCATTAAGCCGCGTGTTCAGGTCGACCGTGCGCGTGAGCATGCTCCCACCGTGTCCGTTCTGCTCCAGCTCGCGAACATACGCGTAGGCTCCCGCCGCTCCGCTCACTATCGCTGTCAATTTCGCTCCCGGCACGTTCAGATATGGCCTTGCCATCGGTTCCAGTCCCTGCGGTATCGCGGCCACTACCGGCACGTTTGTGCGCGATGCTATCTGCTCAATCCAGTTCCTCATGTCGGCTTCCGACCCGGCCAGGTCCACTATCAGCGCGAAATCCTCCACCTTGTTCAGCGCGCCTCCCGCCGTCAGCTGGTAGCTATCTATCGGCCTGCTGTTGACATAATCAAGTGGCAATGCCCGTTTGAAGTTATCAACCAGTGTGCGCAGCGCCGCTTCGTTCCCCGGTAGATAGCCCAGCACAAGGTAGTTCGTGCCGTATTCATAGCCGTAGTTCGACGCCGTGTCCTTCCTGAGCGCGTCCGTGATCTCCTGGGCGAACCCCGGCCCTTGCGGCACCGTGCTCACCGTCACGAACGACAGCCCGCGCTGCATGATATGCTGCATCACAGCCGTGGCCAGCACCGACATCTCCGCCGACTTTCCTGCGTCCCAGTCGTACACCACCAACACAGGCATATCGGTCGGCACATTTTCGATAGCATTATAAAAAGCTGTTACCCCCGGCGACGATGGCGCGGTCGTTTGCCCGAATGGCGGCTCTATGATCACCACTGCCAGCAGCGATGCCAGTATCAGTAAATATATCAGCCCATCCGGGAAGAACCAGCGCGACAATTTGCTGCCGCCGCGTTTGGCTCGTGTCTCGTTGGCCGCTTCGTTCATGAGCCCCGTGCCCGGCAGCGCCACCGTTCTGTGTGTCTGTGTGGCCGCCACGGGCTGCAATAGCGATGCAAGTGTCTCCACCGCACCCGGTCTGGGCGCCCGCACTGGCGTGTCGTGTACCACCGTTCCAGCGACCATCTCTTCCAAATTAGAAAGTGGAGCAGCGATCGTACTCGGCTGAGCCTCTACCGGTGCCGGCTGGGTTGCGTCCTTGGGGCGGTTGGCTGCGTTCGCCATATCAACGTGCCGCATGAAATCAGGCAGAACGGCCGGGGCACCATCTTCCTTTACTTCGTCGGGCAGTGCAAACGGCTCGATACCTTCGACATCAAAATCCGTTAGGTCGCCGTGCATCGGCTCTTGTTTGGGCACCGATTGCAGCGTCTCCTGCACGGTCACGTCGCCCAGCCAGGGGGGCAAGCCTGGCGTCTTGGTGCTCGACTCCCCGTCCTCTGTCTCTCCCTCCTGTACCTGTTCCCCTTCGGGTGCTCCATGCACCCACGGCATTATGTGGGCTAGCTCCTCGCTCTCGTAGCCTCCTTCGGCCGGTGCAGGTGTAGCTGTCGGTTCCAGTATGCTGACCACCCACGTCGGTGGCGGCGCGTCTGCCGGTTCGGGCGGCTTCTCCGCCTCCACGGGCTGCGCTTCCGGCTGCGCTTCGACATTCACGACATTCGTACTCTGCGCTTGGCTGTTCGATTTTGCTTCTTCCGGCGCTTGCGGCTCTATCTTCTGAGCGTCCAACCCCGTGGTTGGCAGCACAGCTTTGTCCTTTACGGCCTGAAGCCACGGCAGCTCCAGAGAGCCCCGGTTCTGTTCCCCGGTCGTGCCATCTTCCTCATCTATTTTGGGCAAAGCCTGCCCGCACCGAGCGCAAAAGCGGCCCGTGCTACGGTTGATAGCCCCACAATTTAAGCAAGTAACATCCATAAGCTCTACGAAATACTAACGTAACCCTTGAACGCTAGAGATCCGACCCCGACCACTAATTCCTGCTTCGTTCCCCTGCCCTGCCTCATTCCATGTAAGGTCTATCAAAGCCAAGCAGAATGCGAATACTCAGTCCGATCGCCCCGAACGCCACGCCCAGTATAATGGCCCTGATCCCGGCCAGCACCGGGTAGTCCAGGATCCAATCTTTGATGCTAACCAGTATGTCAAGCGGCGGCGTTGCTATGAACGGCGCTTGCCCTATTACCACCACTGCGGCAATCACAAGCAACACCGCTGCCTCTCTGCTTTTCATGCGCAGCGAGCGGAACAGCGCCGTCGTCAGGAAGAAGGCGAGCAGGCTGAACAGGGCAGCGCCCAATGGTTGGTACATCCACTTGAACACCCACGCCACTGTCTCCGTACCCGGACTCCCCCCGATAAGGCCCAGCGCCAGCACCGTTATCGCGCTCCCCACTACGATTAAGCTGTATATCCAGTCGGTCTGTAGCTTGATTATGCGCCCGATATGCACCTTCATCAGGTTCGCCAGCCCCACCAGCAACGCAAATCCCACCAGCACCGCCACCCACTGCGCCAGCATTCCTCCCCAGTCTGACACCGTCCCGCGCGTGAAGAATCCCACGATGCTGATAACCCCGGCGACATAAGCTAGCACAAGGTTCAATATTAGAATTGCAGTTGATGTAATTCGGTTGCTCATGTTTCCTGATAAGTGATAAGTGATAAGTGATAAGTAGCGTCAGAGCGCTCATCACTTATCACTTATCACGCAATTCACGGTATTATCTCAAGCACGCTGTTCCAATCTATCCCAAACACATTAGCCACGATAAACCCCACCACTATCAGCAAAATGAGCACCCACCGCAGGCCGTCCTGTGCCAGCAGCGACGCCGCGTGCGTCGGGCGCCTGTCAAGATAGGCTCCCGAAGCGAAGATCTCTTCACCGATAATGCTGTGGTCCGCTGTAATACTTATAAGCGCAAGCGCCTGCACATCCGACGATCCGATGATCTGGTGTGCGCCTTGCCTGCGGTGCGCCTCGGTCAGGAACAGCACTTCCGGCCCGAACGACCCCACCGCAACCGCGCTTGATACCTTCTGTTCGTCTATGACCTCTGCTGCTCCGGCCACGTAAGCCACGGGGTCGGCGTGCGTGAGGAACCTGACCTCGCCCCCCTCGCTTTCCAGCGACCACCCCGCACGCCTGTAGCCCTTCCTGATCGCGTTATCGGTGAGGGCATACGCTATCGCATCGTTCGTGGTCGCCTGTACGGGTGCTCCCGTTATTGCGCTCACCCTCGCCATTGACTCAACCACTGCCATCCCCGCCAGCGTGCTTGCGGTTCCTATCCCCTGCGCACCCACGCCTCCCGATCCGGGTGATATATGCACCGCCCGGCCCGTTTCGGCCGAGAGCGACAGACCCTCCGTCGTCGCCTCGTACCCCGCGATCCGCCTCAGGTTAAAGCGCCTCGGCTGCGCGCCCGGCTTGCCGTTCTGCGAGCGCAAAAGGTAGATCAGAAACAACACGAGAAACAGCAGTAGCGCGCCCAGCATCACCACTATCGAGGCGCCGTACGCAGATTCTATGGTCATCTTCTGCCTCCGGTCCCTTCCTGCTCGGCGCGCATCTCTTCCAGTTGCTCCGCCAGTTCGGTCGCGCCGTCCGGCCGCTCCAGCAACCGGGCAATGCTCTCTATGGGCATAGAGCCTTTGCGAGAAAATGGGCCAAACGCGCCCAGAATAGGCTCCAGCACCCACGCCATCTGCCCGCCGATCCAGTGCAAAGGCCTGCCAATCTCTAGCGCGATTGATGCCACTCCGCCCAGACCCGTCCTGTCAATAGCCTTCGCAATAATATAAGCGTCGCCGGTCTGTTCCTGTTGGCTCGCGTCTTCGCCCTCCGCCTGCGCGTTGGGTCTGCTACTGCTCGGTGCTTGTTCGCTAAGTCCAGGACGAAATGACATGATAAGCGTTCCTCCATCGAAGAAAGGGGGTGGAAACCCATTATAGATGCGCCCATGCCTCAGGTCAAGCAGGCCCACGGATGCCCCCGGATGTGCAAAACAAGTCAAATGTTCTGTATCACATAAACCCTGGAGCCCACCACAAAAAGAAGGAAGGGTGGAGGCACTCACGCCCCCACCCTTCCTCTTGCCTGATCTATCGCCCGCGACTAACCCTAGAAGGGACAGCTGGGGAAGAAGGTGTTAAACACGATCTTGCTCGCCTGTCCTCTCGTGGCGTTAGCACCCGGCCTGAAGTAAGGCAGGTTGCCCGGTCCGCAAGGCTCCCCGGCTCCTCCGCATGGATACCCATTCACCAACCCTCTATCACTCAAGCGCCAGATGAAGTCATAGAAGGTTGAGCCCGGCAGCACATCCTCATACTGCTGTGCCCCAGGCGTCTCGTTATACCCCGCAGCATTGGAGTCTATCTTGGCTATCTGCCCCCTCGAGATATTCGCATTAGGCCTGAAGTAAGGCAGGTTGTTTGGTCCGCAAGGCTCACCCGCTCCTCCGCATAGATATCCGTTGACCAGTCCTCTATCGCTCAATCTCCAGATGAAGTCGTAGAAAGTAGAACCCGGTAGCACGTCCTCGTATTGCTGCAAGCCCGGCGTGTCATTGAAGCCCGCCGCATTAGAAGCAATCTTGGAGAACTGGCCCCTCGTGACGTTATTCCCCGGACGGAAGTAGGGGTTGTTATTCGGGTCGCAAGGTTCGCCCGGTCCACCGCACGGATAGCCGTTGATGATCCCCTGGCACGCCATGCACTGGATATACGGGTAGAACGTCGAGCCTGAAATCACGTCTGTGAACGTCAGTGAACAGCTGCCGCAGGGTAGAGGCGTCCCCGGTGTCGGCGTGTGAGCCGGTATGGGTGTCCCCGTTGGTGCCGTATAGCTAAAGCTCACATCGTCTATTGACGGCCCCTCAAAGGTCTCTCCGTTCCAGTTGGACGAGTCCGAGTGGAAGTAGAACCTTATCATCATGGTCGCCGACTTCCAGCTTGTCAGGTCGAGGCATATCGCTTGCCACCCGTGCACAGGGCTGGCCTGCCCCTGTACTGTCACCCAGGTCGTGCCCCCATCCGACGACACTTGCGTCCTGAGTATGTCGTACTCGCTCTCAGCGCTGTCGTACAGGTTGAAGCTCAGCCATACCTGGTCGCCCGCCGATGCGTCGAACAGGGCGCTGGTCATATAAGTATCTGCCGCGCCCGTGTACAATGGCTGTCCCGGTATGCCCGCTCGCGCAGCATACGTGCCACTCACTGATCGCACAGTTGATGCGTTCCAGATAGCGGTGCTGTTGCTGCCGCCTGTCACCACCCAGTTGTTCAGATTGCCCGACTCGAAGTCGTCACCGAGCAGCACTGTCGGTGCGCCCAACGTCAGGTTCTGAGTGAGCGGATTCGGGTACGTCACCGTAATGGTCTGATTGGCCAGGGTGTACCCGCACTTCACGGCAAACAGCGTGAACGTGCCGTCCGGTACATAAGTCAGCGTGTACACGCCGCTCGCATCCGAAGTCGTGGTGATGTTGTCCAGCCCGGCCACTGCCACGACTGCTCCGGCTATGGGGTTGCTTCCGTCGGTCACTACACCGCTAACCACGCCTGTTGGCATCCTGGCCAGCACGATCGGTAGGCTCGTGAGCGTAGACGATATTATCGTTGTGCTGTACGAAGCGTCATAGTACCCCGGTGCACTCACTGATACCGTGTAAGTCCCTGCTGCCAGGATCGTATTGTAACTGCCGAAGCTATCTGAGAACAGCTTGCGGATACCCACTCCTTGTGCCCTGCTGCCCGGCGTGTTATCGTACACCCACACTTTCGCGCCGGGTACAGCTGTGTCGCATGACCCGTCACTGATATTGCCTGTGATCGTGCCCGCGTCGCGCACATATACTGCCGCCGCGTAGTCGTCGATCTCGCCCCAGCCATAGTTATTGTTCGGGCGCGTGCCCCACGTGGGCGTGAAGTACGCTGTGTCAATGATGATGTTGTAGAACTCGTTTATGGTCAATTCGGGTCGGATCTGGCGCAATATGCCTACCAGCCCTGTCACGTGCGGCGACGCCATCGATGTGCCGTTGTAGTTCGCGTAGGCGTTGCCCGGTATGCTGGAGCGCACGTTGACGCCCGGCGCTACCACTTCCGGCTTGACCCGGTTCCAGTCGCTGCGTTCCCAGTTGCTCGGGTCGTTCCAGGGTGCAAGGTCTTCTGCCGGTCCTCGGCTGCTGAAGCCCGCTATGTTATGGTTGATGTCTATCGCGCCCACGCCGATCGAGATCGGATAGCTGGCCGGCTCGCTCACTGAGCCCACTCCCGGCCCTGAGTTCGCGTTGCTGAACACAGGCACTATCCCTGCCGCACGCCATGCCAGGATATCAGGCCACCACTCCAGGTCGGGGAAAGTTTCCGCCCCCGTGTCTGCCCACGAATTGCCAACCGCATCAGGCTGGTCGTTGGTCGTGGGGTCACCGTCCGGGTCTACCATGTACTGGAAGCAGGCGTGCATCTGGCTGAATGGCCCCTTGCCGCTGTTGTCATAGATGCGGCAGGCAATCCAGGTCGCGCCCTTCGACTGCCCGATCTCCTTCGTCCCACTTGAATCTCCTAGATAACCGACCGTCGTGCCCATTGTATGCGTGCCGTGTGGGCCTGTCGCCGTTGGGAAGTTTGGACTTATGTTGAATGGGTCGAACCACGAGTCTGCGGGCGAGTGTCCCGGCTGGATGCCGCGCCATCTTGGAGCCAGCGCCTCGTGCGTGCCATCTACGCCCGAGTCAAGGTTAGCAAGCGTGCGGCCCGTGCCGTCGTAGCCCAGCGCCCACGTCTGGGGTGCGTTCACCTGGTAGATGTTCCAGTTGGCGGCTGCATTGTCCGGCGCGTCCAGCGAAACCATGTCGATGGGTGCCGTGAATGACTGGTCCTCGATGATATAAGCCACGTCGTCCCGCGTCGCCATCTGCTGTACCACCGACACCGGTGCTTCAACCGCAAAACCGTTGAACACCCAGTAGCGTTGGTACACGCTCACATTGCCCGCCGCCTGTATGGAGTTGATCGCCTGCGGCTGCGTGCTTGCGGCCACCGCCTTTAGCTGCTCAATAGCCCCTGGGCGGTCGTTCGAAGGCCACCTGCTCAGGTCTGCCTGCGCCTTGAGATGCACGATCACTCGCACCTTCGCATCTGATGCCGTGACTGCTACCTTATTATTAAGCTCACCGTACAATTTGCTGGCGGCTGTAGTGTTGCTCACGCTTGCGGAGCTCACACTACCGGGCGCCGTCGTCGGTACCCCCGCCCATGCGAGGCCGCCCCACATCAGCGATGCCCCTATCAGGAACCCCGCCGCCAGCTTGCGAGCGAAAGCAGTTTTCCTCTTCGTGCCATCCTGCACTCTGATGTCTGCACTCATCTCCCCGGTATTTCCGGGCGTGCTTCCCCAACCGGATGCGCTTTGCATGATCCTTCTCCTCTCTTCCTTGCGCCCATCGAAATGACGGACAGCTTTGTCCTGTGGAGGCACATGTGGTCTTGCCCTGGCTTGCCCCACGGGGCGACAATATCGCGTACCATCCGGCGCGCAATAGTAGGCCGATTGTAGCAGAGGATTATGGCGCCCGTCAATAGCCAAACGCCTCTGTCAGCGTCTATTCAGACTCGGTCACGTTCGGCTTCATGAACCCAGTCCCCTTGTCATTCTGAGCGGAGCGAAGAATCATCCTCCCTACCTCTCTATTTGTAGAATTCCCAGAAGAGTGGCCAAGTGGAGGTCTCCTGCCCACAATATGGAGGAAGCTAAATGATAGTGTACAAGCATGACGCACGACGCACGTGGTCATTCCTCCACCTGTGATACAATGGCTTAACTTACCTGTACCTACAAGGAGATAGCCACACAATGCTAAACCCCAAAATTCAGGCTGCCCTGAACGATCAAGTCAAGCACGAGCTCAACTCGGAATATGTCTACCTCGCAGTGTCCGCCTATTGCTACTCAATCAACCTGCCAGGCTTCGCCCACTGGTTCCAGATGCAAAGCTCAGAAGAGCGCGTCCACGCCATGAAGCTCTACAACTTCATCCTCGACCGGGGCGGCCAGGTCAAACTCCAGGCTCTCGATGCCCCCGCTTACGAATTCGGCACTCCCCTCCAGATCGCCCAGAAAGCCCTCGAGCATGAAACCAAAGTCACCGCCTATATCAACAAACTTTACGAACTGGCCCTCCACGAAAACGACTACCCCACTCAGGTTCTTCTCCAATGGTTCATCAACGAGCAGGTGGAAGAAGAAAAGAACGCCAACCTCCTCATTGACCAGCTAACCATGGTCGGCGACAACCGGGCCGCTCTCCTCATGATGGACGTTGAGCTCGGCAAGCGCACCGGCACTGCCTAGCCTCCCCTCCCCACCCTAATCCTCGTGGCCCACCTCTCTACCCCAACAAGACCACCCACACGCCTCTCACCTTACGCCGTCCGTCGTCCCGTCTCACATCCTATCGCAAGTAGGACGAAGAGGTTGTCCGCTAGAGAGGCTCGGGAGCGTACAATATAGGACGTAAGCCGACCCCCTCCAAGTGTGTCATTCTGAACGCAGTGAAGAATCAGCCTCCTTAGCTCTCAGTTTGCAAGCAGCCAATATACTTGTGCTCATGCGGCTCCCCATCAAAGTGGACTAGAGTCCTCCTCGTGTTCACTTTTCTGAAGTAAGCCCATAGGACTATGGCCACCATTTTTGTGGCCCAGATAATTGCGTCCCGTAAGGGATATACAATAAAGTATGAATATCTTTACTCACCCCAACCCAGTCTGGCGAGATCGAGCCGATTTCATAATCGGTATATGGATAGCTGACTTTGTAGCAGTTGGAGGCGGTTTACCTAGATGGGAACAACTCTGGGGTAGAAGGCTCTCTGATAACTGCTTTGAGTTGTGCTGTATTCCGTGTTTTGCTCCGAATCTAACACTGGGTGATCAGGTTGAAACAGCAACAGAATTTGGTAGGGAGTATGCCATACAGAGAATAGTTAAGCATTCCGGTTACTCGAGTTTCCAAATCTGGTTCAGTAATTCGAATACAAACAATGTCGTCAGGGAGGTTATGGAAGAGCTCACGAACCTATCCTGTCTCACGGAATGGTATTCAGCACACGCTCTAGGCGTTAGTGTATCTAACCGGATGACAGCTGAAGATGTAAATAGCTACTTACTTGCACATAGCAACTTGGGGCATCTCGAATACCAAACGCATTTTGTATAAAGTCTTAGTGATGACACCTAAGAGAGGCTTGAAAGTGAGCTAGCATCATTCATGCTGATTGAACAGCCGTGCGGGCAGGACAATGCAGCAAGCTACATCTACGGGTCGGGTGGGATGCTGCCGGAAAAGCTCCTACTGCGGCCCCACCACAAGTCGCAGCCACCCTGGACGCGGCTGCTCTAACAACCTCTTCCGGGTGTCCGCAACATTTTTGCAAAAATTGACGGGGAAGAAAGAAAGGGGTAGGATAGGCACTATCTTTAGAGGAAGGCAGGATAGGGAGGAGAGGAAGAGGCTATGGATAGTGAGAAGGGTGAGAAGCTAGCACAGGACTGGCGAGAAGAGAGTGAAGAGGTAATAAGTGGTATGCGAGAGTGGCGAGAACAACACCCCAAAGCCACCTTTCGTGAGATTGAAACAGCGCTAGACGAGAGGTTGAGCCGGCTACGTGCGAAAATGCTACAGGATTCGGCTCTAACCAGCGCCCAAGCAGACTGGGGTGCGCGTCTTAAAGCAGACAGACCGCTGTGCCCAAAGTGCGGCACACCCCTATCATCGAGGGGCAAACGTACCCGCCATTTGCACATCGATGGCGGGCATGATGTAACTTTGGAGCGTACATACGGAACCTGTCCCAAGTGTGGGGACGGGCTTTTCCCCCCTAGATGAGGAGTTGGCTCTAAATGTGGGCAATGGCAACCTCAGCCCACGCTTACATGAATGGCTCGTACGGCTAGGTGTATGGGTGCCGTTTGAGCAGGCTACCGTTTTGCTGGCGGACTTTGCTCACGTTGCAGTGTGTGAAAGCACCGCTCGCCTAGACACTGAGGCCGCAGGTGCCTGCTATGAGTTGATACAGGCACAGGCACAGGATGTAGACGAGATTGAAAGGCTCTTGCCGCAAACACCTCAAGGACCAGACAAGGGATTGCTCTCGGTGGATGGAGCTATGGTGCCATTGCTGCATGGGGAATGGGCAGAGGTGAAGACCCTGGTATTAGGGGAGGTTTTGGAGCCAATACAGAACAAAGAGGGTGATTGGGTAGCACACACGGGAGAGCTATCATACTTCTCCAGGCTGGCTGATGCTGATACCTTTGGACGATTAGCCCTTGTGGAAATACATCACCGAGGAGTAGAGAGCGCAAAACAGGTGGCTGCTGTGATGGACGGGGCGGAGTGGCAACAGGGTTTCGTCGATTATCATCGTGCTGACGCACTGCGCATACTGGACTTCCCGCATGCTGCCGAGCGACTCAACGGGATTGGCAGCGCACTACTTGGGGAAGGTACGATAGCGGCTAAGGAGTGGCTAAGGAGTGGCTAAGGAGTGGCTACGCGAGCAATGCCACTCTCTCAAACACGAAGGACCAGCCCCACTGTTAGCGCACTTACGCGAGCTACGCAAGGCACACCCCGATAAAGAGGTTCTAGCCACAAACCTGGCATATCTTGAGAAGCGAGAGGGGCAAATGCAATACCCCCAGTACCAGCAGGAAGGTTGGCCGATTGGCAGTGGGGTGGTGGGATCGGCCAACAAAGTGGTAGTGCAAGCGCGGCTCAAGGGAGCAGGGATGCACTGGGAGCGTACACATGTCAACCCAATGCTATCGCTGCGTAACGCGGTGTGTAATGAGCGCTGGTCACAAACATGGCCTCAGATCACAGTCCAACTGCGGCTGCTGCGGCTGCTGCGGCTGCTGCGGCTGCTGCGGCTGCTGCGGCTGCTGCGGCTGCTGCGGCTGCTGCGGCTGCAAGAGCAGGCACGTAAAGATAAGCACAAACAAAACAAGCACAACACGCACAAGCAGGCGCTACATGAACACAACCAAGGGCGAGAGCAGGGACAACGGTCCCCTCTCTCAACTACACCAACCGCAGTGCCCCCTGCAGTGCATCTGCAACCGGCTTTGTCCCTACTGTCCCTACCACCCGATAAACCTGATAAGGACGAGGCCGAACCTAAAACACAGTGGCGTCCCGCCCCAGACCACCCCTGGAGGCATTCACCTATTGGTCGCAATCGCTCCCAATCGGCCAAAGTCGCATAGCTTGCAAAAATGTTGCGGACACCCACCTCTTCCACATCGCTTGACATCCCCTACCCGATAAGCTAGGATGTCCTTGTCCACACCTGTAATCATGCGATTTGTTACAGAAGATCGCTAAAGCCACGCCCAATTATGGGCTGTGGTCAGACACGCTAAAGGTTGATTAAAGGCTACTTTTCTACTATAATGTTAGTGACGGAGAAGGAGAATAGCCTCCCGTTGCTCCCTCTTCGGAGGGTCCGCACTTTGATAGTAGAATACATTCGCCGGGTTGCCACACCGAAGTCTTGCGTGGCGTAAAATGTATTGAGCATCAGCTTGTGCAAACCTAATGGCTGTAGGGCGGTACAGCATCGGTGTAAAACCGTAGAAGCCTCCAGCATTTATGCCGTGAGGAGCCGTCACTCAATACCTGGTAGCTACTTGAAGGAAGCCCACCAACTATGGACAGCCAGAGCCAGCCGCTTGCGATAATTGTCCTCGCGGCAGGGCTTGGTAAACGGATGGTGTCGCAAGAGCCAAAGGTTCTGCACCTGCTGGCCGGACTACCTCTTGCCGAACACGTTTTGCGCGCAGTTGCTCCCCTCGAGCCCGTTCGCACTGTCCTTGTCGTCGGCCACAGGGCCGAGCAGGTGCAGGCCACCCTCGGCTCTTCCTACGGCCCCGGCGGCTCCCTCCCCATCACCTACGCACTCCAGGACAAGCAGCTCGGCACAGGCCACGCCGCCCACGCCGCCCACGCCGTCCTCAGCGATTTCCACGGCCCCATCATCCTCCTCTATGGCGATGCCCCCCTCCTTCGCACTGCCACTCTAAGCGCCCTGCTGACCCGCCACAGGCAGGCCCGCGCCAAGCTCACCATCCTCACCTGCATCGCCGCCGACCCCTCCGGCTACGGCCGCGTCGTGCGCGACAGCCAGCAACGCGTGCTCGAAGTGGTAGAGGAGAAAAGCGCCAGCCTCGTGCAGCGTGCCATCTCCGAGGTAAACAGCGGCGTCTACGTCTTCGACTCCGATTGGCTCTGGCCCCATCTCTCCCAGGTCGAGCTCAACCCCGTGGGTGAATACTATCTCACAGACCTCATTGGCATGGCCATAAAAGAAGAGCGCGCCGCCGCTATGCAAAGCTCCGCCCGCGCCCAGGGCCAGGAACAGACTACCGTCGTCACCTTCACCCAGGAGGGACTGGAAGAGTCGATGGGCGTCAACAGCCACGTCCAACTGGCCGAAGCCGAGTGCATCGTGCAGGGCCGCCTCCGCCACAACTTTCTCGAAAACGGCGTCACAATGCTCCTCCCCGAAACCGTATACCTCGCCATGGACACCCAGATCGGCTCCGACACCATCCTCTACCCCGGCGTTATCCTCGAAGGCCAAACCCGCATCGGCAGCAACTGCCTGCTCGGCCCCAACACCCATATCATCGACTCCACTGTCGGCGACGAATGCCGCATCATCTCTTCCATGCTCGAATCAAGCGTTGTCGAGCGCGGCGTATCTGTAGGCCCCTACAGCCATCTGCGTCCCGGCACCCACCTGGGCGAGGGCGTCCACATCGGCAACTATGTCGAGGTCAAAAACTCCACCCTTGCCTCCGGCGTCCATTCCGGCCACTTCAGCTATCTGGGCGACGCCACCATAGGCGAAGACACCAACATAGGCGCGGGCACAATAACTGCTAACTATGATCGGGCAACCAGAAGCAAGCATCCAACCACCATAGGCCGTGATGCCTTCATCGGCGTCGACACCATGATTGTAGCCCCCCGAGAAATAGGCGACGGGGCCGTAACCGGCGCAGGCAGCGTCGTCACCAAAGACGTCCCGCCCTACTCCCTCGTCGTGGGTATACCGGCCCGCGTCATCAAACGCCTACCGGAGTCCAGCGAATAAATCTCCCAAATCCCACCGTCCAGATACCACCCCCCGTGATCGGAAGGCCAAATTAAGAATTCAAAATTAAGAATCAAGAATTACAAGAATTACCCTACCAGGAGCTGCGAACGATGAGAGACTTGCGGGTGTTTACAGGCAACGCGCATCCGGCGCTGGCCCAGTCTATAGCCAATCATCTAGGCATCCCCCTTGGCTCTGCCCTCGTAGATAAGTATCGCAATGGCGAAACACGCGTCCTCATCGAAGAGAACGTGCGCGGGGCCGACGTCTTTATAGTGCAGCCCACCTGCGCTCCCTATGACCATAACTTGATGGAGCTCCTCATCATGATCGACGCCATCAAGCGCGCCTCCGCCTCTCGTATTACCGCCGTCATCCCCTATTACGGCTATGCCAAGCAGGAAAAGAAAAGCCGCCCCCGCGAGCCGATTACCGCCAAGCTCGTCGCCGACCTCCTCCAGACCGCCGGCGCACATCGCATCCTCACCTGCGACCTCCATGCCCCCGCCATCGAGGGCTTCTTCGATATCCCCGTAGACCACCTTCAGGCTCGCCGTCTCCTCGCAGACCGCTGCCGTGACCTTGATCTCCCCAACCCTGTGGTCGTCGCGCCCGACGCGGGTCGGGTCGGCTGGGCTATCGAAGTGCGCGAGCGCCTAGGTAGCAACACCGACCTCGCCCTGATTGCCAAGCAACGCCCCGAAGCCGACAGGTCCTATGCCATCGAAATGGTCGGCAACGTACAGGGCAAGACCGCCCTCCTCATTGATGATATGATAATGACCGGTGGCACACTCGTTGAAGCCGCCAATATGCTCCTCCATCGCGGCGCATCTTCCGTCTACGCTTTCGCCACCCATGCCGCCTTCGCCCCGGGTACCCGCGAGCTCCTCGAAAACTCCCCCTTCACAAAAGTGCTGATTAGCGATACCATCCCTCTGTGCGATGGCGAGCACTACTCGAATAGCAAAATCGACACGATTAGCGTCGCCCCCCTTGTTGCCGATGCGATCCTCCATATTCACGAAGACAGGTCAGTTAGTGCCCTCTTCAAATAGGCCCGCACGCAGGAAATAGTCACCCTGCCCCGGTCCACAAACGACAAATCGCAACCCAAACTATGGAACTTGACAGTTGGATAGCATTAATCGTTGCTATACTATGCCTGCTATTAATAGCTATCTCCTCGGCGGTCCAGACCGCCATTAACAACGTATCCGGGCTGCGCCTCCGCCAGCTCATGGAAGGCGGTGTGCCTCGCGCCCAGGCTATCCAGGACCTGATCAACCACCCCGACCGCTTTCCTGCCACCCTGGTGCTCATCAATACAATCACTCTTCTCACTATCGGCTCCCTCGCCCTCTATGCCTCCAGCTATTTCGAAGCCTGGTGGGGGCACGTGCTGGCCGTGGTCGTGGCGGGCCTGGTCGTGCTCGTCTTTGGCGTCGCCGTCCCCAAGGCCCTCGCTATCCGCAATCCCGAGCGCACCGCCCTCGTGCTATACGGCCCTATCGACATTATCCAGCGCATCGTAAGCCCTCTCGTCAGCCTCACAACTCTCATAGCCACCCCCTTCGTGCGCCTGTTCGGTGGCCGCTCGGCCCCAGTAGGCACCTTCGTCACGCAGGAAGAGATGCGCATGATGATGAACGTGGGCGAGAAAGAAGGCGTGATCCCTATGGAAGAGGAACAGCTTATCCATTCCATCTTCGAGTTCGGCGACACCGTAGTCCGCGAAGTGATGGTTCCCCGTACCTACATGGATGCCGTAGGCGACACCGAAACCATTAGCAATGCCGCCGACAAGGTCCTCCACTCCGGCCACACCCGCCTGCCCATCTACAAGGAAACCGTCGACACTATCCTTGGCGTTGCCACAGGCCTCGACCTCATCAAGATGCTCCGCCAGGGCAAAGGTGACGCCTCCATCGTCGAGATTATACGCCCCGTCTTCTATGTCCCTGAAACCAAGAAGGTAGACGAGCTCCTGCGCGACCTGCAAAAAGGCCGTATGCATATGGCAATTGTGGTGGACGAGTATGGTGGCACAGCCGGCCTTGTCACTATAGAAGACCTGATAGAGGAAATCGTGGGTGAGATACAGGACGAATATGACGTTGAGCCCCAGATGGTGGAGCAGGTGAGCGACAAGGAAATCAAAGTTGACGCCCGTGCTCCCCTCGATGATATCAACGATGCTCTCGGCACTCACTGGGAAGCTGAGGACTCCGACACCGTCGGCGGCCTCGTCTACGAGCAGCTAGGCCGCATTCCCGAGCCGGGCGATAAAGTAGAGCTTGGGCAATACGTTATTACCGTGTTGAGCACAGAAGGCGCACGCCTCAAACAGCTCACGATTCTCCGCAACCAACCCGTTGACGATGATGAGGATACCGGCTATGACTGATGCCCCACAAGGCGTAAGCGACGATGCCCTGCTCACCCATGCTATTGAAGCGCGTGAGCACGCCTACGCTCCCTACTCCAACTTCAAAGTGGGCGCTGCTCTTCTCACCCGCGACGGCCACGTCTATACTGGCTGCAATATCGAGAACCAGGCTTACCCTTCCGGTCTCTGCGCCGAGCGTGTGGCCGTAGGCAAAGCCCTCGTTAGCGGCCAACGCTGGGCCGACTTCGTAGCCATCGCGGTCGTCGGCACCGCAGACGAGCCCTGCACACCCTGTGGCAACTGCCGCCAACTCCTCGGCGAGATCTACGCCAAAGCCGCCCGCGTTCCCGACCAACAGCCCGGCGACCTGCGCGTCCTCATGATCGGCTCTCCCGAAAACCGCCATGTCAAACTCATAAAAACCCTGAAAGAGCTCCTCCCCTATGGCTTCGAGCTATAATCAATCGCTATGCAAAGATACTTTGTAGCAGTCGCGGGCAACATAGGCGTGGGCAAATCAAGCCTCACCACCCTCCTGGCTCAACGGCTGGGCTGGGAGCCTTTCTTCGAGCCTGTCGTTGAAAATCCCTACCTCGCCGACTTCTATACAAACATGTCCGCCTGGGCCTTTCACTCGCAGATATTCTTCCTCTCTCGCCGCCTCCACGATTACGATGCCCTCATGCAGCACCCGACCTCCGTCCTGCAAGACCGCACCGTTTACGAAGATGCTGAAATATTCGCCCGCAACCTCTACGCAAGAGGCTATATCAACGAGCGCGACTGGGCCTCCTATTGGGACCTCTATACCTCTCTCTCCCTCCTCCTCCCGCCTCCCAACCTCGTCGTCTACCTCCAGGCCTCTGTTAGCACTCTCCTCAGCCGTATCAGCCTGCGTGGCCGCGACTTCGAGCGCAACATCACCGCCGACTATCTCTCCCAACTCAACACCCTCTACGATGAGTGGGTCTCCTCCTTCAACCTGTGCCCCGTCTTGACCATAGCCACCGACGACCTCGATTTCGTCCAGTATCCCCATCACCTTGACATAATAACTAGCCGCATCGAAGACCGCCTGCGCGGCAAAGAAATCCTCAACTTCACCCCCAACCAACCCTGACACACCATCATCCCTCCCGCGAATACCACGTGTGTTCCTTCTGCCACTCATCCGCCACCTGTACCACCTATATTCGTCAAGTAAAGCACCCTCTCCCTTTGTCATTCTGATCTTGCGAAGAATCATCCTCGTCACCACTCGCTCTAGCAACGCCACCCCTCTCGCCACACCACTCCGACTACCTCGCCCCAGACAAATGACACAACTCTCACCTCCAGACTAAATCCAACCATGCCACCAACCCAACCCGACCCCTCCTACACAGCCCAATCAATCCAACGCCGCCTCAACACCCTCATCCTCGGCAAGCAGATCGACCTTTACCCCCAGGTCGGTTCGACTAACGACCTGGCCCGCGAGGCCGGGCGCAAGGGCGCACCCGAAGGTCTGGTCATCCTCACCGATGAGCAGGTGCGCGGGCGGGGCAGACTTGGTCGCACCTGGACAGCGCCCCCCAGCAGCAGCATCCTCTGCTCTATCCTCCTCCGCCCCCGCTTCTCCCCCCAGCAGGCCTTCTATCTCACCATAGCCGCTTCCCTGGCCATACTACGTGCCATCCGGCAAATTCCTGTCGTCGGCCATCCGCCGTCCGCCGTCCATGCAGCCATAAAATGGCCCAACGACGTTCTCCTCAACGGTCGCAAAGTCTCCGGCGTCCTCTGCGAAAGCGATTTCTCCGGCGGCGACTGGGCCTTCGCCATCGTCGGCTTCGGCATCAACGTCAACCTCACCCGTGACAGCTTCGGCGACCTCCGCGACCGCGCCACGTCCCTCTCCGCCGAGCTAGGCCACGAGATCGACCGCGCCGCCCTCCTTGCAACCATCCTGACAGAGCTCGAATCCTGCTACCTCTCCATGCAGAACGGCCAATTCAACCCCATCTACACCGAGTGGGCAGCCTCCCTGGAAACCCTGGGCAAGCAAGTGTCGGTAGACTATGGCCGCGAACAAATAACAGGACAGGCCCTGCGCGTAGAACGCGACGGCTCTCTAATCATTAGAATGCCCGACGGCACCGAACGCAGCGTCCTCGCAGGCGACATCACCTGAGCACACCCGCCGCCCCTGCTCCTTCATGCTACTCGTGAGGCCCAACCTCCCTCACCTCCAGCCAATAAGGAAAAAGCCAGCGAGTAGAGTGACCACCCCACCGAGGGCTCACTCTACCTGCTGGCCTTCCACCCAACCCTTAACCTTTCTTTTTTACCTTCATGATCTCTTAACCTTCGTGTTCTTCGTGATCAATCCCCAATCCCTTTGCGATCTTGGCGATCTTGGCGTTTCACCCCATCCCTCTCCCAGCGCGCCTACTTCACCGTTACATTGGTATAAGTCGGGAACTGGTTACCGTCGATATCTTCCACAATGAACCCGACCACGTAATCCCCCGCTGCCGCGTCCAGCGACTTCCACACAAAGGGCGTGTCCCCGAAAGTGAGCGTATCCCCTGGCTGGTCAGCGATACCCGTGGCTTGCCCGTTCGCGTCCAGGTCCATCCACTTCTGGTTGACAGTAAACTTATCGCCCTTCTGAGGTGTGACCGCGCGTGCGGCCCCGGTGCCATCCTGTCCCGTGTAGCCCAGCACCTGCTGCAGATTGCCGTCCCTGAAATAGAGCCGCGCATACCTGGTCTCCCCGCTGCTCACGAAAGTGTACATCCCGTCCACCGTGTAGATCGCGTCTGACGCTTGTGCGCCATAAGTCTGCGGCGTAAGCAGTGCCTGTACTGTCTTCGTACCGTCGTTTATCCCGAACACGATCGGTTCCCATTTGAACTGCACAGTAAACTTGCTGCCGTCACCCCACACAGGGTAATACAGCCCGTTCAACTGCTGCGTGTTCGGACTCTCCAGGTAGTCCGTGTCCACTATATTTATCGAGTTCGCCGCCTTGTCAAAGTAGCCCGTGAAGAACTTGATATACCCCACGTTCTTCCCTGTCACATCAGCACTCAATGTGAGCGACTGTCCAGGCGCTACTTCCTGTCCGCTTGCGCGCAAGGCGGAAACTTGCAACCCCCCCGCAGCCGGCGACGTAATCGTATCCGTGCGACTCGGCACCCCCACTACCTCGGGCGCCTGTGTGAACTTGCTGCCCGTATAATGGAAGTCAAGGAAATTGTCCCACACCGACTCCGTCGCGAAACGATTAGCTATCTTCGTGTAGGACTGCGGCCCGCTTACCGGCGACTTATACAGCGTCGAGTTAGGGAAGTAGATCGACACCCCCGTCGCGCCCGGCTTGTCCGTGCCGTGCTTCTCCGCCAGCACAACCCCTTGCATCGCGCTCTGAACCTTGGTTAAAGCCGTCGCTATATCCCCCGAAGGCTTATACTGCTGCAACAACTGCACAAAGTTCCCCAGGTCTATATAAGGCGAGGGCAGATTCTCGTCAAACACATTCGTATAGGCCTGTGTATACTGCCTCGCCTGTGCCACCGGCTGCTGGTTGGCCGATTGCAGGCTATATGCTAGCCCATTGACTGCGCTCATCAGTGTAGGCATGCCCCCCAGGTCGACCGCCGTCAGCGTAACATCCCGCGTCAACTGCTGCGATACCTGTGCCGCCGACGCTCTGCTCCCGGAGAACGCGCTTCGCGCCGTGTCGTCTAAAATGCGCTGGTCATCAACTATATAGCTCGACACGACCTTCTGCGCCAGATCGCCCCCGGTCATGGCCGGGTTCGCCTTCAGGCTGTTCAGGAAGCTGGTATATGCCCAGCCCAGCGACGGTTCCGTCTCCTCCGAGGTTACCGCGTACCGGGCGCTGGGTGCGAGCGCATCAAGCACCTCTATGCTGCTCATCAAACAGGCATCCAGCCCCACAAACTCAAACTTATCGATCCCGGTATTGGCGCGTATCTTCCCCAGCGCGCTATCTATATCTGACAGGAACATCTGGCTGCCCACCGCTTGAGCCAGTGGCGCATCAGGCACGCTTCTGCCGTCGCCCGCGGGGTCCGTCATACCTCCCGGCCAGCCCATACCATGGTCCGACAGGATCAGAGCGTACTTGTCGGCAGGATAAGTCTTCATCGCCCACGTGGCGAAATCGACTAGCGTGTTCGGGTCCGACGAATCCACCACGCCCAGGTCCTTAACCAGCTGCGACCCGATCTTGTTCAGGTCATCGTTCTTCGTCACAACATAACGCCTCGCGCCCGTCCAGTTCCCATCTCCCGTGAACGCCCCTTTGTACCGGTCGAGCTGCGACACGATCTGCACGTTCTGGTCCGAGCCTGCGCGTTCAGCCTCGTTCATGTCCACAAATATGTCCTGCTCAAGTGCCGGGTCATCTGCGTCCTGGTACAACATAACCAGCCACTTCTGCCCCTTGATCGCTGTGCCCGAAACTGCTATTGCTTGCGTTGGCCCCGGCACTGCGGTAGCCGCTCCCGATATGACCGGCGTGGCTGTGGGCAGACTGTTGTCTGTTGAGGATGGAGTAGGCGTCGACGACCCTCCGAACAGGAAATAGCCTGCCGCAACAACCACCAGCAACACAATAATCCCCACAATCGACATACCGCCGGTCGAGCCCCCGCCCCCCGTCGAGCCCGTTCCGGTCGGCGGCGCGGTCCAGCCGCCTCCACCTCCACCGCCGCCCGACGGTGGAGCGCCCCACCCGCCCGACGACCCCGACGAGTCGCCCGCAGGTTGTCCGCCGCCGTCCGTCCTGTGCCTCTGTGGAGCATCGGCGCGTTCGCGCGGCCCCGACGAGTCGTCCTTCCGCCTTCTATCGGCCTCAATTATCGGGTCATCGCCCCCCTGCGAAAAGAATATCTGCCCGACCTTGTGCTTCGGATCCAATGCTGCGCCCTGTACCGCAGGCGCTGCCATCGCCATAGTCGGCTTCAAAGCCGAAAACTGCTCAAGCAAAAATGTCCTTGTCATAGCCCTCTCTCATCATTCTGAAGTGCTGCCCTCATGGACCCGCGCCCTCAATCTAATAACCACGTCCCCCAGCGCCGAACGATCTCCCCAACCAACCCACAGCGCACCCCATTATCTCGCACGAAGCATAGCATTGTAAACACCCCATCTGCAAGTCCCGTACCACCCGCCACCCAGCGTACCTCCTCCCAACGGCTCAAGCCCCGCGTCGTCTGTCGTCTCCGTCACATCCCACATCCCCTCCCTTGCCCTCCCTTCCTCCCATGGGGTATAATATCCCTGGTTTGACCGAGCTAACTCTACCCGAATCCGAGCAATACTGCTACCTGACCACTACGGGCCGCAAGAGCGGACGGGCGCACACCATCGAAATATGGTTCGCCCAACGTCCCGCCACCTCGACGCTCTATATGTTAGCAGGCAGCGGCAACCGAGCCGACTGGGTAAAGAACATCTCGTCCAACCACGATGTACAGGTCAAAATACAGGAGCGCGTTTTCAGCGGCGTAGGCCGAACCGTAACCGATCCGCAGGAAGAAGCGCTGGCGCGTCACCTGGTAGTAAAGAAGTACTACAAGCGCGACACAGTCGAAACAACAGGCTGGGAAGCTGAATCGCTTCCAATGGCGATAGACCTACACATCGAGTAAAGCAAGCCGAAGTGGCGGAATGGCAGACGCGCTCGCCTCAAAAGCGAGTGAGGGTAGCCTCATGTGGGTTCGAGTCCCACCTTCGGCACCAG
>JBBRDO010000070.1:0-25211 GCA_038203825.1 Chloroflexia bacterium
AAGGGGTATGCCGACGGGCAGCCTTACCGAGATATTGCTTTTCCGACCAGCGACCGATCCAGGTGGCAGGGAGAGGCATACGGGCTGACGGTGGACTGGATTTACCCGTACCTATCGGCGGAAGACAAAGCCACCATACGCAAGGTATTTCTCCAGTGGTCGAATACAGTCGTGACGGAGGGCTATCGGCATCCTGAGCCTGTGGGTATGGTGAACGATCCGCAACTGTTCACCGACAAATATATGTATAGATGGGCGGCAAATAACTATTTCAGCGGCAATATGCGTAATGTAGGGTTGATGACGCTGTCGTTCGACAGCGCGGACGATCCGGGAGGGGAACTCGGCAGGTTTTTGAATAATGCGATTGGGGCGCGCCTTTATATGGCCGATTACGTGATGCGCAACGATGCGGCAGGAGGTATGCCCGCGGAGGGTTTTGAATACGGAGGGGCGCAACTGGGATATATTTTGCAATTCTTGTATGCACTGCACACGGCGGGACAGGACGATACATCGGTGTGGGGGCAGCAGGTTTCGATAGATAATCCCTTCTGGAAGAACTTTGTAAGCGGAAATTTGCACTCCTACAGCCCCGCGCCTCTGGAGCACCCCGAATACGGAGAAGTTTTCCAGCCTGCTTTTTACGGGGACGGAGAGAAGTATCTGCCGCCACCCGACTTTATGGAGGCTTTCGGTCCACTTGCCCTATATGCAAGGTCAATAGGTGACACAGAGATCGTAGACCGGATACGCTGGATTGAGACGAACATGGCGCCCGGAGGCGCGGAGAAGCTAATGGTGCGGGCAAACGACTCGTACAGCTTCTTCAACGCGATCATGTATTTCATGTTGTTTGATCCGCAGGCCGGGCAGCCCGCCGACCCACACAAAACGGAACCACTCAACTTTTTCGCACCGGGAACGGGGCACATCCTGAGCCGGACCGGGTGGGATCAGAACGCAACATGGTTCAATTTCGGCCTGGGCTGGACTGATATAGACCACCAGCAGGCCGATGGGAATAGCTTCGATTTCTACCGTAAGGGGGAATGGCTTACCAAGGAGCGGGTGGGGTACGAGCTATTTAGCTCGGACTACCACAATACGGTGACGATTCAGAACAATAAGCCCGACCGGTATGTGAAGGAAGAATACCTGGGCATAGAATACGACCGAGGCTCGCAGTTGATACTGGTGAGCAATGGGGGCAAGCTGCTTGCCCACAGCTTCGGCCAGGGATTCACTTACGGGCTTGGCGATTCTACCGGGCTGTACAATTCGAACTACGAGGAGATTAACGACATCGCCCACGCAAGCCGCTCGATCGTTTGGCTACAGCCTGACTATATCGTAGTTTACGACCGTGTTACTTCCAAAACAGAAGGGCGATTCAAGAGGTTCTGGCTGCAAACGCCGACGCTGGCCAGGGTGTCGGGCAACAGGGCTGTTATGACGACGGAAAAGGGGCAGCTTTTGTTCAATACCACGCTGCTGCCGAAGGATGCCGCCGTTGATGCTGAGCCGCCGGATGAGTTTGGGGCGGCGAACACCGCGCAGGATGAGCCGATGCAGTTTCGCCTGAAGGTCGAGGCACCTGGTGGGCCGAAAGATGTGCGCTTCCTCAATATGTTGCAGGGCGCGGACGCCGGGGCCAGCCCCGCGAATACAAATCTGGTAGAAAGCACCGGAGGCACTCCTTACGCAGGCGCAGTGGTGAACGAAGTAGCGGTGATGTTCCCGGTTAATCTTGGAGTCGATTTCGCGGGGATGACCTACGAAGTTCCGCCGGAAACAAAGGCGCACCTGATCACCGGGCTTACGCCGAACGCGGGGTATGACGCTGAGGTGACGAACCAGGGCGGAGTAGCGCGTATGACCCTCAAGGCAGGGAGCCAGTACAAAGCGGATGATGGAGGCGTGCTGCTGATTGGCACCATGCCGGCCATCAAGTAGGCTCTCCTAACCGGTAGTGTCAGAACTCGCAGCACGCAGCTTCTTCTTGGCCTGTTTGGGTATACCGAGCCCTTGATGGGCAGCTTGCTACTCTGCCAACAGCCGACTTTGCAGGGCACAAAACCGCTGTCGGAACATACAGCGTTGTTGCGGTAAGGATATCTTCTGCTTTGGCTTGGTACGGTAGCGAAAATAGTCGCGCTGCTCTTCAAACGCCCTACAAAGCGAGAGGCCGCCTCAAATGACCCAAACCCTCTAGACCTCATAGATCTTCCTTGACTAGTATCGTTGCTTGATGCCCCGGTGATCTTGTTCCAGCCGGTTGTTCAAGTAGCGATTGGTCCGATGCTCCACTTTTCGCCCCAGTACCCAGCGTATCGAGCGCGGATAGGAATCATGACCATCCGTCGTCACTCGTTCCGGGCTGCGACCAGCTACTTCTTTGGCTCCCTTGAAGAAACGCTTGGCCGCTTCCATATCGCGATGCTCGGAAAGCATGGAGTCGACGAGATTACCGTCGCGCTCTATGGCTCGGTAAAGATAGCACCATTTTCCGCTGACCTTGACATACGTTTCGTCTGTATACCAGGAGCGACCGGCTTTTCCAGAGCGCTTGGCCCGCAACCGTTCGGTGATCAGCGGCGCAAAGCGCTCTTCCCAATCCCTCACTGCCTCGTGGGTAAACTCGAAGCCACGCACCAAGAACATTTCTGCCAGGTCTCGCCTTGCCCTCATAAAGCTCCCTTGTTACAAGTTCATGCTTACTCTTACAGAGGTCTGCGAGGGTGCCTAGGACAAGAGAATTGATAGCGGATTTGGCTGGTTTGGTTGGCGTCGTCCATCTGTAGATATGCCGCTGCAAATGGCGGAAGAACCGGAGAGTTATAAGGTAGATGTAAGCCGTAGGGCCTGTAAGAGGCTGAATGCTAAACCCAAGTCAGGGGAAAATGAAGTAGAAGACGTAGAGCAAGAAGTAGAATGTGGACACGGGGAAAGGGCTTCTCCTTTGCGTATAGATTATCGGCCATATGGCACGACAACTGATTCTACGCCCTGGAGCATTCGGTTGGCAATCAGGATCGTTCAATGGAGCGGAATGTGAGCGGTAGTAGGGTCGAATAGCTGCTTGGTTACGCACGGATTGCCCAAGTAGCCGACACAGCTCCATCTTGAGCGCGAATTCGGCGATCTCGGACGGATGCACCCTTGGCGTCCCGGCAATCTTCGGCATAGTAGATGGGCTAGTTTCTTATCATGCAAAGAAGAGAGAATCTGCCGACCGGCAGATTCTCTCTTCTTATATGTTCCTCAGGTTGTACGAGCAACTGAATCCTAGCTGCTGTGACTGGCTCGAAGACGCAGGACGACGAAACCGCCTGCGAGCAATACGATACCAAGCAAACCACCCAGCAGGAGCGTAGTCTGATCTGCGGCCTGGCCTGTAGCAGGCATCCCTGCTGCCGCCACTACAATTACCTGCCCCACCATACCCTTTGCAGCGTGGCTATCCACGGGGCAGTGCATCTCCCAGGTGCCTGCCTGGTTAAAAGTGAAGTCCGCCGTGCCCGATTGCCCGCCGTTGAGCGGCTGAGCCATCAGGTTCGTCATCACGCCGCCATTCATGAAAGTCAGGTTATGCGGGAACTTGCCTGTATTGTTCACCGTGAAGTAGATAGTCTGACCCTGTGTGACCGTGATCGTGCCCGGCGTGATGGCGAATTCGTTTAGCGTGACAGTCACGTTCTGCGACGTGCTTTGAGCGTGGGTTGTGGCTGAAACCATTAGTAAGGCCAGCAGGGCCATGCAAAGGAAAGAACCGGCTTTCAAGTAACCTCTCATTTTGTGATACCTCCGGATTGGATATTGTCGAATCGGACCGGCATAACAGGCGTCGGCTCTGGGCAAAGGAATGCCCGGGACTGTTGTTGCCATGTGGTTGGGGCAATGTGGCGGTACCGGTCAACATGCCGCCTGGGCCCTGGCTACACTGGGAGTTGTAGCACGGGCCTGCCTTTACCTTGTTGCCTCTCTATGAGCATAACAGAGTTAACTGTATGCAGGCTGAAGGCGAGATAAAGATTTGATAAAGAGGACGTCAGCTATTCATCAGCGGGAGACTCACCGTAAACGCGCTGCCCTGCCCTAGCTCTGTTGCTACCTCGATCTTGCCGCCGTGCTGGTCTATGATCCGCCGGGCGATAGCCAGGCCCAGACCAACGCCCGATCGGAAGTGCGCGTTCTCAGCCCTGAAGGAGCGGTCGAATATCCTGGGTACGTCAGCTTTAGCGATGCCGATGCCCGTGTCAGCCACCGTGATGGCTGCTTCGCCTTCGTTCAGGTTACCCGTCACTGTGACATGGCCACCGCTTGGCGTGTATTTGACAGCGTTGTCCAGCAGGATGAGGAAGAGCTGTTTCAGATAGTCCGGGCTGGCCGACACCACTACCCCTTCCAGCGGCTCAATCTCGCATTCAAGTGGCGTGCCGTTGCTGGCTTGCCGGGCCTGCCGGCAGGCATCCTGCACCACGTCCGACACCAGCACGGGCTTCCGTGCCACTGTATCTCCGGCATCCGAGCGCGCCAGGATAAGTAGTTGCGTCACCATACGGGCCATCCGGTCGGCTTCGACTCGCATGTCAGCGAGGGCCTCGGCCTGGAATTCGGGGTCAGTGGCTCCCACCCTACCGATGAGATCGAGCGAGGAGAGCATAATGGTTAGCGGGGTGCGCAGTTCGTGCGACACGTCGGCCAGGAAGTTACGCTGCTTGTCATTTACATCCTGCACCTGCCTGTAAGCGTTCTCCAGGCTCTGAAGCATACTGTTGATGGTGGCGGTCAGCCGGCCTATCTCGTCCCGCGTATTCTTGTATTGCAGGCGTCGGGTGTGGTCTCTCGCCACCGCGATCTCGGATGCCGTGGCTGCCAGCTTCTCGAGGGGACGCATGGCGCGCCATACCAGGAACCACACCAGCAGTCCCGTCAATACGAGCGTTATTGCTGCACTCGGGTAGAGGAAACCTTGCAAGCGGTTCAGGGCGAGGTAGATTGTGCGCACCGACCGTCCAACCACGACATAGCCAAGTAGCTGGCTGCCCTGCCGCACCGCTTCGCCATATATGTACAGGGGCACGCCATCGACCTGGATCTCTTTCACCTGGCCTGCCCTGATTGCGTCCTTCATCAGAGGAAGGGTGCGGCTGTTAAGGTTGACTGAGCTTGATATTACAGTGCCGTCGGGGCCGTATATTTGCAGGTACGTATCCGGGGTGGAGAACACATCCAGTTTCGGCACGATCAGGCCCGTTTGGCTGTCACCCGGTGTGGCGGACTTCACAATCGCAGCGGCGCGCTGCTGTACATCCCACTGGATCTCCATCAGCAGGTTGTTGTGGGTAAGCTGGTAGATCGCCACGCTGAACGCGGCGAGCACCACCACTATGATAAGCATAAACCAGAGCGCCAGCCGTGTGCGAATATACATCACTTTGCCCTTTCTGTTCTGTCCCGCCCAGGCTTTTCACTCGCGCAGTGTATACCCTATACTGCGTATAGTCTGGATGAGCCGGGAGCCATTGCAGGCTTCCAATTTCTGCCGCAAGTGGCCGACATGCACTTCCAGCACATTGGTCTCCACGTCGCCCTCGTAACCCCACACCTGGTCAAGTAGCTGCTCGCGCGTGAGCACCTGCCTGGCGTGCCGCATAAGCAGCAGCAAAAGCTCGTACTCGCGCGCTGTCAGGTCGATCTGGTGGTCGCCGCGATGCACCTCCCGCGTGGCCTGGTTGAGCACCAGGTCGGCGTAGGCGAGAGGCTCGTTCCCGGACTTATGCCTGCGCAACACTGCCCGAATTCGCGCCACCAACTCGTCAAAGGCGAAGGGCTTGGCTACATAGTCGTCCGCGCCCATGTTCAAGGCGTTCACGGTGTCGCTTACATCGTCGCGTGCGGTGAGCATGATGATGGCCATGTCGCCCTGTAGCCGCAAGCGGCGGCACACTTCAAAGCCGTCGGGACCGGGCATGGTGATGTCCAGGAGCACAAGCCGTGGGTGGTGCCGCTGCGCTAGCTCCAGGCCGGACTGCCCATCTGTAGCAACGTAAACCTCGAAGCCTTCGTAGGCCAGGCCGCGCTGCAGCAATGACGTTATCTTGTGATCGTCGTCTACCAGCAGGACTCGTGTCGGCATGTCCGCCGTTCTCCATTTGTGAAATTCAGTTAGCTAAAGATTAAAGATACGATGTGGGAACTCGAAACCGTCCCACACCCTGTCACGTGAGAATCCTCACACCCAGCTTCACATTCATACCATACCAGCCTTAGCTGTATGAAACCTGAAGCGCGCATAAAGAATAGATAAAGGCAGGGTAGGGGTCGCCATTCACACAGGGCAATCAATATATACGGACCTAGGGAACACTTCTTCACCGCAGATCAATTCTCACCCCTGCTTCCCGTCGTATTACCGGATTTTCAATAACTGCCCCACCCTGATCTCCGTCGAGGAGAGACCGTTCGCCGCCATGAGCCCATCGACAGTGGTTCCAAAGCTGCGTGCAATATAAGTCAGCGTATCACCGGTTGAACCACGTAAGTGATAGACACTGGGCTTGGTGTCACGGACGGTGTAGGCGGCGAAGAGGTCGGCACGGATGCAGCCCTTGGTGTTGTCGTCGTGGTCGGGGTATCAATACGCGTTGTGGTGCTGGTGGGCGGTGGGGTCGTTGTGGCCGCCACTACAGGAAGGGCGGTCTGCGTGGGCTGGGCAGTTAGGCCTGCGGTCGCGGATGGTGCCAGAGAGGCTGCGAGCGCGGTGGCGGTTTGCGGCGCTGGTCCCCTTCCAACGGTGGACGCGGTCTGCGTTGGTGGCGGCTGGTCGGTTGTCCTCGGGTGCAAACGATTGGGCCCAAGGAACTCAGTAACCATAGCAATACTCAGGATCCCCGCCAGAGCTATACCAAGTACTGCGCCTACGACAGGCAGCCACCAGCGACCGCTTGACTTGACGGGCCCATCTACTGCCTTCGGTCCCCCATTGTTCCCATCCGCCCGCGACTCGTTCAATGGAGCTAAAGGCAGATCACTATTTGCCAGCGGTGGAAGTGGGGTCGTTACAGGCCCACCCCGTTTGTGGGCGGCCGGTGTACCCGCTGTATCGTTATCCGAATTCGTCGTTGATGCGGGTTCCTCAGCAGATTTGATAGCGCCGTTCGTCGCACCCGCGGCCTGGTTCGCCTCCTCTTCACTATCAAGAGCGCCGGGACTTGTGGCGGCCGGAACTTGCGGCCCCAACTGTGCAGGTACGCCGGTGCTGCCCATCGCCGAGAACCTGCTTCCCCTCCTCGGCACATTGGGCGGGAGCTCATAGTCCTCGATATTCCCGGTCGAGTAAGCGAACGTCGTGTAAGAGTCTCCCAGCCACTCCTCTACACCCTGTATTTCCCCTGTCCACGGAATGACAGGCGTGGCTCCCTCCCCGGACAGCACTTCGTGGAAGTCGCCCGCCGGGGCGAAGCGGTCCCCCATTTTGGCATAGAAGCCGCCCTGCCGGGCCACCGGATTTACTATCAGCAGCAGCGACCCGTTAGTACCGAGCATATCTGCTACCTGCACGACGTTGGTCCGCGGCTTAAAGATGCCAATTGCCGAGTCGGTATAGAACCAACCCAGAATAATCTGCGGGTTCTCGCCCCCGGCGAGCACGTTGCCCAGGCGCTCTTCCAACGCGTGCCACTGTTGCATGTCGGGCGCCAAACCGGCCTGCACCGGTATCAGCGCGACCGGGGCCACTTCCTCAATAACGCCCAACGTCCCCATCCCCGTGCCCGACCTTCCAATCAGCGCACCAAAGCCCTCGGCGGGCAGCGCGTCAAGCGCGGCCTTCATTAGAGTCTCGTACGCTCCGGGGAGTATAGCTATATCCACAGTTGCTGCCCCTTCTTTCCTGGCAGAGGTGAGTAATAGTTCGGAATAGAATATATTGTACAACAATGCTACAAGTGTACATGCGGCGCCACATAGCGCAAAGCCGGCGCTTCCACGTTATGCCCGTGCTGTTCGCGGGCAAACAAAAAACCCGAACAATCCGTGAGGACCATCCGAGCTTTTGTTCCTCCAACGCTTCAGGCGAACCTGTAACATCGAAGTAATCTCAGTATAGGGCTACCAGCCCCCGGAGTCAACGGCCTGAACGATACGTTTTCCACATCCACCAGGCTGCTGGAAGGGAAAGGGGCATAACAAGCGGGCCTCTTATATAGAAGCCGAAAAGGGAACCTCAACCTGTCCGATCATCTGCGGCGGTGGTAAAGCCCTCCCTCATCTGCCATAATACCCTCAGGAGGAATGAAATAAGTATGGACGATAACTACACCTATATCAGCGACCTGGTCAAAGAGGTTGAAATCCCAAAAGACGGCATCCTGAGCCGTATTCTGCTCAAGGACAGCCAGGTGAACGTCACCATCTTCGGCTTTGACGCAGGGCAGGAGCTTTCAGAGCATACCGCCGGCAGCCCCGCGATTGTCCAGATACTCAAGGGAGACGCCACACTGAATATCGCGGGCGAAGAGATGTCAGCCGGCCCTGGCACCTGGGTTCATATGCCTGCCCGCACTCCGCACAGCCTTGTCGCCAGGACGCCTGTGGTCATGCTCTTGCTATTGTTGAAGTCGGAGGCAAAGAGCTGATGATACTTTCCGCATAGCAGCACGAGAGCAGGCACGCTACAGGAAGGCGCGAAATTATACCCGACGGCCACAAATATGGGCAGAAATTGCGTTTCGTGGTATATATGCCAAACACCTGTCTAAGTATGCGACCCGGTCACTCAATGGTTCCGTCTGCATTTGCGGACTAGTCCCACAACCCACACTGCCAATCCGCGCCGCGTGCCCACAGCCCTTAAAAGGCACGACCCTACGGCGCGTTTCAGCAAAGGAGAACAAACGCGGTGGCAACTGAACAATATCACGAGCCGGTTAACGAATTGTCGGAGCAAATACGCACCTTTGCGCGCATGATCACATCCCTTATCGAAGAGGCTGAGGCCATAGGCTGGTACGAGCAGCGCATATCGCTCGAAAAGGATAAGGCTGCACGCGCTATCATGGAGAACGCCCAGCAGGAGGAATTCAAGCACTTCGGCATGGACCTTGAGTTCCTGCTGCGGCAAAAGCCGAAATGGCGCGTGGCCATGCAAGACATCCTCTTCAAGCCCGGCGACATTGTGAAACATGGCGATGAGGCAGAGAAAGACGAGGAAAAGGCTCCCTCCTCCTAGGGTAGGGCGTCATCACTAGATCATATAGTACGGAGTCAGCCGCGGATCCGCGGCTGCAAATAATCGGCTGGTGCCTTATGCCGGCCGTCCACGGCCAATACTTTCGCACTGATACATGAACGAAATCGAACTGATACTTCTGCTGTTGGTTGCGGTGGCCGCTCTGACTCCTGTTGCCCGGCGGCTGCACGTGCCCTACCCCATCCTGCTCGTCGTGGGTGGTCTCGTGCTCGCGCTGATACCCAGCGTCCCCGATTTCCAGCTTACTCCTGAGTTGGTGTTTCTGCTGTTCCTGCCGCCCCTGGTCTACAGGGCCGCCTTCACCACTTCCATCCGCGATTTTCGTGCCCTGTTGCGGCCAATTCTTTCCCTCGCGGTAGGCCTGGTGCTGGCGACTATGACTGTCGTGGCTCTCGTCCTTCACGCATTGATGCCCGAGCTGGGGTGGCCCCTCTCGTTCGCCTTCGGGGCCATTGTCTCCCCACCCGATGCCGTGGCCGCCGCTGCCGTCTTCCGTGGGCTGGGCGTATCGCGCAAGGTTGTATCCCTCCTTGAAGGCGAGAGTCTCATCAACGATGCGACCGCCCTCGTGGCCCTCGGGGCTGCGCTCGGCGCGGCCTCCATGGCCGTTTCGGCCGGCGAAGTTACCGTGCAGTTTATTTATGTCGGCCTGGGCGGTGTGGTCGTCGGGTTACTGGTGGCCGTGGTAGTGGCCTGGCTCCAACGCCACCTCACCGACCCCGCGGTGGAGGTCACCCTCTCCCTTCTTACACCCTTTGCCGCCTATCTGCCTGCACAGCAGGTGGGCGTGTCGGGCGTACTGGCCGCTGTTACCGCCGGCCTCTACCTCGGCTGGCGCTCGCCCTATATCTCGCATTCTGAGGCACGTCTCCGGGGCCGAGCCGTGTGGGACATAGTCGATTTCGTCCTCAACGGCCTCGTCTTTATCCTGATCGGGCTCCAGCTCTCCACTATCCTGCCCAGCATTCAGGGCCAATCTCTCCTCTCCCTGATCGGCCTCGGCCTCCTGATCAGCCTCACCCTTGTGGTGGTCCGCATGGTGTGGGTCTTCGTTGATCACTACTTGCAATGGGAGATCTACCGCTTGCCTTTTGTCCACCCTGCGCGCAAGTCGGGCTTTGTCGCTAAAGGCGGCGCGAAGCACCATTGGAAGGAACTGTTCGTTGTCGGCTGGGCTGGAATGCGCGGCGTGGTCTCCCTCGCCGCCGCCCTCGCCTTGCCCGCCGCCACGCCCGAGCGTAATCTGCTCATCTTCCTGACCTTCTTCGTGATCCTGGCCACTCTCGTCGGTCAGGGACTCTCCCTCCCATTGGTCATCCGCGCCCTCGGCGTGGGGGTCGACAGCAATATCATAGCGCACCAGGAACAGCATGCTCGGCGAAGCGCTGTCGAGGCCGCGCTGGCACGCATTGAAAACCTGAAGACCGAGTGGCCCACGCACAGGCCGCTGATCGACAGCCTGCAATCTCAGTATGAGCACCGCCTCAGCCACTACGCCCATGAACATAACGGAAACAATGGCGCTTCATCACCCGACGACGATGATGATCTGGCCGATTTCGACCAGGAACTCCTTGAGCACCACCAGATTCGCCGCTCTGTAATCGAAGCCGAGCGCGCCATCATGCTCGACCTGCGTGAGCGCGGCGAGATCGACGACTCGGTCTGGAACAGCATCGAGCGCGACCTTGACCTCGAAGACCTCCGCATGGACGCCTAGCCGCTTGCCCGTTTTGAAATTACATCTATGAAGCAGTAGCAGGATCACCCTGGCTGAGTACTGCGCCGACCCTATCAATTGTCGTAAACTGATGGCAACAGGTCGTGCGACTGACGGCTAGGCTCTGTTCCGAGGACGGCCAATCCGCGATTGATTCAAGCTTCCTGCTGATCACCGGGCTGGGGTAGAAATAGCATGAGCAAAGACATAAGACTGGGGAACACTTATATGCAAAAGGGCCTGAGCACGATCTCAGTGGAGCGTAGACTCGAGGTAATACACGAGCTCGATGCCGCAGGTGGCACCTTGCTCGACTATTTTCTACTCATATTTTTGAGTTGTGTAATCGCCACGTTCGGGCTGGTACTAAACAGCGGTGCGGTGATTATCGGGGCCATGCTGATAGCACCTTTGATGCCGACAATCCTGCGAACAGCCCTCTCGTTGGTTCGCGGTGACGTGCGCCGCCTCGGCAATTCGCTGACCATCCTGCTGGCGGGTACGTTTCTGGCTCTGGTATTGAGTACTCTACTCGGCAACCTCGTATCAGCTGGAGGACTAAACTTCCTGGAGATCTTACCAAGCGAGGTGACCGGCCGGACACAACCCACGTTGTTCGACCTTGCCGTGGCGCTGGCGGGAGGCGCAGCAGGCGCGTATGCACTCGCCCAACCAAGGCTGTCTGCCACGCTGCCTGGCGTTGCCATCTCAACCGCGCTAATGCCCCCTCTGTGTGTTGTCGGTATAGGAGTGTCACAGGGGAGTTGGGAGATAAGCTGGGGTGCCCTGCTGCTGTTCCTTGCCAATCTGGTGGCTATAGTGTTCGCAGGCTCAATCGTCTTTGCAGCCATGGGTTTTGGCCCTATTAGCACCATTCGTCGAGGCCACCTGGTGCCACGTGCCCTTCTCCTGCCGACATCGCTCTTGCTCATTATGGCGGTACCTCTGGGGGGGATTATGTTGCATATCGCAGACGACGCTCATGAGAACTCTCTCATACACAACTCGCTCGTTTCATGGCTTACCAACTCCAGCAGCGACAACCAATTGGTGAGCTTTGACAAAGAATGGCAAATGGATCACCTGCAAATCGAAGCCACAGTCCGCTCTACTAATGATATATCTCGCGATCAGGCCCTGGATGTGCAACGTGAGATAGCATCTGAGATAAGCAAAACCGTGGCTCTGAAACTGCTGGTCGTGCCGGTTACACTCCTCGATCCCATTACGCCTCTCCCACAGACGCCTTCTCCACCGCCTCCCACCCCTGGAGCAACAGGCACGGCAATCCCCTGAAAATAGGCCCGTTCCACCCGCGTCCGCTACTTTGGGTCTTTTAAGCGTGAAGATTGATCATGACATGCCGATCCTCTGCCCGTGTTCGTCTTTTGTAAGCAACCGGAGCCCCTAAAGGGGCACGGCTTTTGCCTGAAACCTGGCTCTGACTTCCCCGGCTTCCCTGGCTTCCTGAGCCTCAGGATACACAGGATACAGAGGTTTCGACAAGTATGGCTGGCTTACATGGGCAGCCCTGCCCGCAATTATGCGAGCAGCGTTAGTGTCGGCATTAGAAGCGTATCCGCAACCTACACAATGGAAACTGGATTGAGTGGGACGATTGGCTTTGTCTATACAACCGCACTCAGGGCAAGTACGAGATGTGTTGCGCGGGTCTACCCCAACAACCCTCACACCTCCCAGCCTTGCTTTGTACTCGATAAAGCTACGGAGTTGAAAGAAAGACCAACTATGCAAAGTAGCACGCTGACCGCGCCAAGCCGGGGCTCTGTCACGAATACCGCCAAGTTCTTCCAGTGCGATACATGACTTGAGTGTCTTCGCAGTCGCTACTATGCGTTTGGAGATAACATGGTTGGTGTGCCGGACAAACCGACTTTCCTTGGCACGCCTCCTCCTGAGCAGCCGTTTGGCAGCCTTTGTGCCTTTGCTTTGCAACTTGGCTCTGAGCCGCCTGTTGCGGTGCCTGATGCTCTTAACCATAGACCCGGAGTAGACGTTACCCTCGCTATCAACGGCAATGTTGACGATGCCCAGGTCCACACCAAGCCAGCCTTCGGGCGTGCCTTGTTCGGGAGTACCAGTTTCGGGAGGTTCGGGCGCGGTAACAGTGGTATTCAGGTAGAACCGGCCGTCGCGCAGGAGAAGGTCGGTTTCTCCTTGTTGACACAGGAGCATTTGGCGGGCGCGCTCGTCAGATTGGTATGGGATGCGCTCTCGCCCACAAAGAGTATTGATAGTAACTTCAGAACGGGTCTGATACCAATGAAGGAGGCGGCTGTCGTAGGCGATAGAGCCGTACTTGCGAAATACCCGCTTTGTTCTTGTTCTCTTGTGCTGCCTGTCCGATTTGTAGGCAGCAGAAACCTTAGCAATCACCCTCACCACCATCTGAGAGGAGAGGGCAAACTCGTCCTTGATGCGGTAATAGAGAGCCTTCTGAATGGCGTACTTGCCAAAGGTGCGGTTTTGCCATGCCCACTCGCTGACATAGTTGGCAGCGTCATTGGCACGATGGAGAGTATCAAGCAGAGAGCTAGCCTGCTGAGGGGTAGGTTGCAGTTTCACTTGAACCGTCAACTTCACCCCTGGAGCATACCACTTTATAGCACATTTGTCTCATATATTGGCGGGGAAAAACTATGAACAAGCCTTGTACGCCTCATAGAGTCGTACCACAGCCCATAAATGGACATGGCTTCAACCGATTTTCTGTGATAAAGGCTTGTGTGAGCATGCACGAAGTGCTATTCTAAGCGTGGGTTCACTCACCCGCTTGCTGCCCTCGGTACGACGCAATCGCACTAATGGTGATTTGACAAAGCAGCACGCCCCACAACGCGAGTGAATACAGGCGTTACTTATTGTATGGCTTATCCTGTAGGGAGGCATTGCTGTGATAATTGTGACGAGTGAATATGTCGCCGGTTTCAAGGTCGTGGAAACCAAGGGACAGGTTTTTGGGCTGGTAGTGCGCAGCCGTGGGCTGGGCGGCAATATTATGGCCGGGCTGCGGTCGATTGGTGGAGGCGAGATCACCGAGTACACCCAGCTGCTCGAAGAAGCGCGCCGCCATGCCGTCGACCGCATGGTCCAAAACGCAACAGAAGCCGGAGCCAATGCCATCGTGATGATGCGCTTCGACTCCTCCGAAATCGGGCAGACGATGAGCGAGATCGTAGCTTACGGCACCGCTGTGGTCATCCGGCCGGAATAGGCGGCACAACGATGCGCTGGTTTGTGATTTCCCTGGGTGCCATAGCCCTCATGGTGGCAGCCCTTCTCCTGGTAACGGGCCAGGGCGTGTGGACTGTCCTCTGGCTGCTGGTGAACGGCTGCGTCTTAATCGGCGCAATAGTATTCGAGCGATGGCGCTACCGGCCCAGTATAGACCGCAGCAAGGGCCGGTGGCAGCCTACGGGCGAGCGCTTTGTCGACCCCGGCACGGGGCGCCTCGTCGACGTCTTCTATAACCCTGACACCGGCGAGCGCGACTACGTCGAGGTCAGTCGCAAAGCGCAGATAGATCCCGGCCGCAGATAATTTTCGCATCTCCTCACCCCAACCATTCCTGGTGTGCAGGGCGAAATAGCGTGTAAGAGACCCGTATCTCAGGGGCCTCTACGCTGTGGGCGTGTGGAGGTGGCTTTTGGACGAAAAGATTTCCATCAGGCATCTGTATCGGCGGTTCGTGTCTCACGTTTGGATCTCTTCGGTTGAGGATTAACTTTGGCGGCATCCACCGTAAGACTACTTGATTCCTCAAACCTCTGTACACCAATTTTCTGTACGGCGGCTATTGCAGCAGGAACAAGATTCCCCTCAGCAATTGCAGGCACATTCGCAGCGCCAAACCCAAACTCAACGTAAATTCCCCACAACCCCTCGTGTAGGTTCTGCTCCTTGATAAGTATTTCGGCTATTTCCCTAAGGGAAAATGTGAAGCTCTGTATCTCAGGCATTGCTAAATACCTCCGTTAGTCCCCTATTGCTAGCTGATATTTGGGGGACAAATGGTCCGGTAATTGATTCTATTCCTGTTTTTTGATAAGTCGATAGAGTCGAAGTTATATCAAACTTTAGGAAGACTGCTACGTTTGTACTCGCTTTCCAATAACGCTGTTCCATTTTGTCACATAATCGGCTGTAGAAATCTTCCGCACCCACCCTTGCCGCTATTGCAGTTACTAGGAATTGATTTAGGCTGACGCCATCACGTTCTGCCATTCGTGCTGCTTGACGATGAAGGCTTCTTGGTAATCGAAGGGCAACCTTGCCACCATAGCCTTGATTCATTGCAGGTTCGGGAATCTCTTGTCCTTTTGCTAAAGATACCTCAAGCCAAGACTCGGCCGCTTCCTCTAAATTGTGTATAGCTTCATCTGCCGTGTTACCTTCAGCAAAACAGCCCGGAAACTCCAAAATCTCGGCGGAGAAAGTTCCGTCGTCGTTCGGGATGAGAATTCTAGAATATGGCTCTTTAAGATATGTTTTTGGACCTTGCTTTATCATTTGTTTCCCTCTTCTTGTTCAAGCATTTCCTCATAGGCAAGGAGGTCCTGCTCTAAGGCGTCGAGAATACTCTCCGCTGTATACCTTTTCATGGTTCCTGAATGGGCAGGAATACTAAGAGGCCTACTATTGGGCAATGCCTCGCTGACATAGGTAGGCTCCTTACCGCGCGGATCCATCACGCGACCCACTTGCCCCGCGAAGCTTGCTAGTTCTTCACTTCTAATGCTGGCACTACGGTTACGCATGCGTTCAAGTTGCTTCTTCAATTTTCGCAGCTTGGGCTTGTTCATGATATCACATATAATATCACATTACAATAGATTATACCATATTTGTCAAGACGATCTGGGATCCGAACAGCCACTATATTAGAAACATTACATAGAGCGCTTGGGCTACTTGCCTCTGCTTCTAGTCCGTCAATGTCCTCAGTTGTCAGTGTCGCCGTGTCGTTGTACGTTCCTTCTGTGTGCCTATTTTACTACACCCACAGCCGCCGCAACGTGATATACTGCCCTATGGATGCTTTATGGCGTAGTGCCTTTGGTATATTGACTACTCCCGTGCCGGCGAGCGCGACTACGTCGAGGTCAGCCGCAAAGCGCAGAGAGATCCCGGCCGCAGGTGAACATCGCAGTCCCACGCCCCAACCATTCCTGGTGTGCAGGACGAAATAGCGTGTAGGGGACAGGTATCTCACGGGCCTCTATACTGTGTTCGTGTGGAGGTGGCTTTTGGACGAGAAGATTTCCATCAGGCAGCGGTTGCGCTACTGGTTTGACAACACCATGTCTCATGGCACCAGTGCTCTCATAGGCTGGCTGGGACTGCTATCATTAATCCTTGTCATAATCTTTGTGGCCATATTGCTGGTCGTAACTTTGTTCAGCCCTGTGCAGCTACCGAACGGGCTTGATATGAGCCCGCTCAACGCCTTCTGGGTAACGTTCTTACACGCTTTCAACTCGGGCCAACTTGGTAATGACTCCGGTGTGGAATGGCCGTTCCTGGTTACTATGTTCGGCGTCACGCTGGGCGGCGTTTTCATCATAAGCAGCTTGATCGGCGTCCTCACCAACGGCCTGAACACTCGCCTGGATGAATTGAGGCGCGGTCGGTCACGGGTGCTCGAGACCGGGCATACAGTCATCCTGGGATGGTCCGATCGAGTGTTCACAATTGTGAAGCAACTCCAGGCAGCAGCGCGCGCCGAGGGCCGCACCAACTCGTGCATAGTGATTATGGGCTCGCAGGACAAGGTGCAAATGGAGGGAGATCTGCGCCTGAAAGTTGGCGACACAGGCAAGACGCGCATAATATGCCGCTCCGGGGATCCCATAGACCCCGATGACTTGCGCATCGTAAATACCAGAGGTGCCAGGGCGGTTATCGTGCTCACTCCCGACAGCGACGAACCCGACGCTGAGGTGATCAAGACTGTCCTTGCCCTCTCCAAGCTACAAGGCCCGAGGGCTGCCGGGTACCATAGTGTAGCCGAGATACAGGACGAGGAGAACCTCGACACGGCGCGCCTGGTAGGTGGCACGGCCGCACAGTTCATCCTGGTCGCCGATACAGCCTCGCGATTGATAGCACAGACCTGCCGGCAGTCCGGTCTTTCGCTCGTGTATAACACTCTGCTCGACTTCAGCGGCGACGCAATTTACCTGGTCGACGAGCCGTCCCTGGTTGGCAAGCCCTTTGCTGAAGCATTATTCGCCTTCGAGTCGGCATCAGTGATAGGTTTGCAAGGCTTGAGCGGGCGGGTGAAGCTCAACCCTCCGGCGACTAGCACGATAAAGCCGGGCGAAAAGCTGGCCGTGATTTGCGCCAATGAGTTGGCGGCACGAATATCGTCAAAGGATTATCCGGCGCGCCGTACTTCCGCTGCTGCCTCTGTCTCCCCGGCTTCCGCGGCGGAGGCAACCTCCACACCCGAAAGCTTCCTTATCCTCGGGTGGAACCACGCAGGGGTGGACGTTATCCGGCAGTTGGAAAACTACGTCTCGCCGGGGTCAACGATTACCGTTGCCTCGGATGCGCCTCATTGCGCCGAAGATATCGCTAAAGGTTGCGGGCATTTGCATAATATCCAGATAACCACGCAAAAGAGCAACACTACAAAGAGGGCTAACCTCGTAAAATTGAACCCGGCCGGCTACCAGCACGTCATCGTGCTTGGTTACTCCGACACTCTGGACCCTCACCACGCCGACTCTCGCACTCTCATGACTCTACTTCACCTTCGGGACATCAAGGCAATGGCGAAGGCGACCTTTTCGATCACAAGCGAGATAGCCGACGAGCGCAACAGGGAACTGGCCGAAGTAGCCGAAGTGGACGATTTTATCGTTAGCGGCAAGCTGTTCAGCCTGCTGATGGCTCAGATGGCGGAAGACGAGTTCATCGAAGCTGTATATTCTGACCTTCTCACGCCCGGGGGGTCAGAGATATACCTGAAGCCCGCCGGTACATATGTCGATCCTGGTACCCCACTGCAATTCCACGCTGTTATCAGTGCGGCCCTGGATCGCGGCGAAGTGGCTATAGGTTACAGGCGGCAATCAGACGCTTATAGCGCGGAACGCTCATATGGCGTGGTGCTCAACCCGGCCAAGTCACAGCAGATAACCTTTGACGCCGGAGATCGTGTGATCGTGCTCGCCGAGAACTGAGCCTGCGGTGACAGGCAACTTGTGCTTCTTGGTTCGAACTCAGACCACCAACTCGCGGAAGCGGCGCAGCATATCCACATGCGCGGCAACCCCCTTCAGCTCCATGCCCATCGTGTTCACCGAGATATGCGTCGCCCCCAGATTGCGCCACCCCTCCAATTGCTCCTTCCACCCGTCCGGTGTTAGGCCGCGCAAACTAAGCCGTGCCTCGATCCCCATGGCTTTGGGGTCTCTCCCCGCCTGTGCCGTATACTCGCGCAATTTCTCGACCAACTCGCGCGCCTTGTCATTCGGCGGCATCTGTGGGAACCAGCCATCGCCCAGCCGCCCCACCCGCTCTAGTGCGGCCTCAACCGACGCCCCGATCCAGAGCGGGATCGGCCTCTGCACAGGCAGTGGATTTAGCCCCGCCTGCGGTATCGTGTCCCACTTCCCCTTGAAGTCCACCACGGGCTGCGTCCACAGCAGGCGCAAGAGCTCGATCTGCTCCTCCATACGCCGGCCCCTCGTGTGGAAGTCCGCTCCCAGGCTCTCATATTCCACCTGGTTCCAGCCGATCCCCACGCCCAGCCGCAGTCTGCCGCCGCTCAATACGTCCACCTCTGCCGCCTGCTTGGCGACGAGCGCCGTCTGCCTCTGTGGCAGGATCAGTATGCCCGTCACCAGCTCCACACGCTGCGTCAATCCCGCCAGGTAGCCGAACAACACCATCGGCTCGTGGAACATATCATCTTCGTTATATGCCCCGCGCCAGTCGGGCCTGTTCTCTAAGCTCGCGCCCAGCACATGGTCGTAAGCCAGGATATGCGTGTAGCCCATCTCCTCGACGGCCTGTGCGTAATCGCGAACGCCCGCCGGGTCGGCCCCTATCTCAGTCTGCGGAAAAACGACGCCTACTTTCATTATGCTGCTCCTTACTTCTCGTAGCTATTGACGTTGGGCTTCCGATGGGAATCGTGGTGTCCTCCACCCCTCTGCAGTTAGCTGAAACCTCCGCCTACCGGTCCAGCCCGGTCCACTCTGCGGGTAGCAAATAGAATACCATCACGCAGCAGAGCAGACCCAGGCTCAGGTACACGCTCAAAAATCCCAGCGCAAAAACGGTGGTGAACACTCCTAGCCCCACGAGGCTGCGCCGCTTCATCCGCCCTACAAAGGCCGGATTGGCCCCCTTCTTTAGCAAATTCCCTCGCCCCGCCGCATAAAACAGCACCGCGCCGTACATGACTGACACCAGCACCGACAACCCCGTGTACACCAGTGTCACTAGTTGCTGCATATTCGGGTAGTCAACCTCCCCAATATACCGCGACAGCAGAGCGGTGGGGAATGGGAACACCCCGACAAGCATGAGGTACAGGACGTTCAGGATCAAGAAAGTATGGTTGGTCCGCCCGATAAGCGCAAACATCCTGTGGTGGTTAGCCCACACGATCCCAATCGTCACGAAGCTCAACACGTAGCTGGCGTACCTTGGCCACTGGTCGACCAGGGCTGCGCCAAGCGCTCCGTCTGCCCCCGACACCTCAGGCACCTTAATATTCAGTACAAGCAGAGTGGTCGCAATCGCAAACACCCCGTCGCTAAACGCTTCGAGACGCGAAGTGCCCCGCTCGCCACCCCTCGGCTCTTCCTCAACGATCATTTGTATTTGTGCCTCACTTCTCAGCTTCCTTCGTACCTGCTTATGTACGTACCTGTTATCGGGCGTTCCCTAGTTCCGTCTTTATATTATATATTCCATACCAGAACGATGCCCTGGCACAGATGTCCTATTTTCGTGCCTGTCTTGGCTTCACAATTCTCTGGGCCCTCACACCTTGACAGTTGCATTGACAGCAGTACACCCTAATCGCTGCCCAGTATTAGGTCCCCGAGGCTGTCCAGCGCAGCGCGCTGCGCCTCCCTGGTGCCCTGGATGAAGATGTTGCGAGTGATCTAACCCGAACGGCTATAGAGGCGCGGGCAGGGCTATAGCGCAGGCCATTCAATACGACTTAGCAAGTACCGGTGCAGTCACGCAAGACGTCAAATGGAGGGGTGTCTAGGAGTGGCTACCGAGCAACGGTTGCCAGATGGCGCGCAAGGGCGCGGGTACTCACTACAACTTACCGTCCCATTCGGGATCCCGCGTGTAATGGGTGTCACCGGCTGCCCAGTCGACTGCAGCGCATTCCTAACTAGCCTTGACAAGATATGTTATCATAACAATGGATGTCGTGTATTCATAATTTCGCTCATATGGCAAGTAGTGCCTGCGTTCAAGCCTATCATGATAAATGCTGATCAGTTTCGCCTCTTAAGCGTCCAAGCCGTTGTTTACTTGGCGAATCCCGAAGACTTTTCCCAAAGCAAGATCCTTTCCGCTATCTTATCCTCATATTCAGAGCGGTACAATGGCGATGTCCAAGCACTTCCTTTATCTGGCGATATTCCATTAGAGTTTCCACGTATCGTACTGCAAAGCGCTCCTAGTGGTTGGGAGCTGCGGGCATCACCGTCTCGTATTGACTCCTTGTGGAGCCGACTTAATCTTGGTGATGAGGAGCCCAATGACGTAATAGGCCAATGTGCCGAAGTATTGGAGAACTATGTTCGGAATACAAACTTGCGCATCGGGCGTGTTGCGTTAGTGTTGTCTAGGTTCACGCAAGTTGATAACGCCACTCATGAGTTAGCAACGCATTTTTGTAATGAACAAACACTCGCTGGTCCGCTCAAACGGTCAGACAATTTTGAACTGCATAATTTTAAGGCTTATCAACCCGAAACTCTAGATCTAAAATTGAATAGTTGGGTGCGCTGCAAGAGTGGCAAATTCCTACCAATAGGAGCATCTGTCGTTGTGATCGAACAGGACTTGAATACAATAGAGGGTGATAAAGCAACCAACAGTTTCTCTGCAGACGACTTACATAACTATTTTGAGAATGCAGCTAGGGAAGCCGATCAGATTCTTCGTGTGTACTTTCCAACAGGGGAGCAACAATGACATCAGGTATGGTCAGCAAGGAAATATCAAGAAGCAGTACATCGGGTGGACCTGAGCCAATGGATGTTCTATCTCAATTTGCCTATTTCCGGAGAGATTTCTTTTCTAGGTTGCACGGTGAGCAATCTCCAAGCGGGAATCAAACAACGATTAACATTTCGGCATTTTCTACCCCAAGTGCTATCGGCCTACAATTAAATCAGGATATGCTTTCAGTTAGGGCCAGTATTGGTCCTATGGAGAAGATCTTTCCCGCGCAGCGTAATCTCGGACGAATGGTCTCCGACTTGCGGGAGTTGTTGCATGGAGATGAAGAAGACGACTATGGCGTACTAAGGCCCACTATGTATGCTTTCGGTTATCTGCTAGATATTCTTTTTGCATGTGCTGCTACGATGGAACTTCCTTACGGTACAATCACCACAGACTATGAAGGTGGGATTCGAGTTACATGGAAGAACGCAGCGGGTAATGTGCGTTTGATTATTCCAGCGCAAGGAAAGGGGACACACTATATTTATTTCGAGGCCGGCACTGATTATCATGCTGATCCTGTTGTCACCCCCAAGGAACTTTGCGACCGCTTGCAGCAGCTACGAACAGCCTGACGTCCAGCGATATTTTTCACACTCACATGGCAGAAACCGCTAGACCGTTTAATAGTGAGGCAGTCTGCCGAACCATTACTAGAAGTACTTGGATTAGTAAAGTGGATGGCAGTCTGGATCCAGGTGCTTTTCTCCTAAAACCCGACGATGTCGGGCTCTCAGTTAATTATGAACCTGGCTGCGGTGAAGCCTATCTTAGTGAACGCTTCGGCTGTTATGGAGCTGCACATCTGGATATAGTGGATATAGAGGCTTTAGAGTTACACGTAGTACCAGATGAACTTGTCGATAACATTTTTCATGCGCTTATTATGGGTTTACCAGCCGCGGTTTCTGATATGGAGCAAATCGGGGAAGCAGAGCGCATTGCAGGAGTACTAGCTAGAATGGCTAGACTTGTGACTTGGCCCCGCGCGAAGAAGCCTAAGTAGAATCTGTAGTCGGCGCGTCGGCATTCCGAGTTGGGATGTTCCCCGTAGAACTTGCTATCTGACGGTTCACCCTCGAGCACGAGGTCAGCCTCATGCAACTGCCCCCACATCTCTATCAGTCTCTATCAGTCTCTATCAGGGCCTCTTGCAACTCGTATTGTTCGTGCGCGTCTTTGTCCGTGCTTGTATTTTAGCACGCCAACTCCCCGCCTGTTGGTGGCCTCTATCTCACCCGATAGGACGGTGTGGATCTGCATCGCACTATTCAATATTGTGTGTACCTCATAATTAGTGTGAGTGCTTCGATAGACCCAAACTATCAGCTCAAATAGGAACAAAGGAGGCCAAGATGAGCTACGATATGTGGTGGGTGCTTGAGCACATCGGGACAATCTGTGTGCTGGCAGACTATGCCATCAGGCTGGTAAGATTCCTACGCGCCAGGTAAACTCACAATAACTGGATACGCATAAGACCAGGCGGCTATTCGTCCTTGGATAGCCGCCTCCGTAGGTATTCGGCCCGGTAAGATCGCGTGGACCTGGGTAGCTAGCTCGCGGGGATTGTACGAGACGCGGGCGGCTACGCGCTTGAAACGCAGTAGCCTGGCCAGGCTGGTTGGTGTACAATGGTTGCGCCGCTCCGAGGGCGCTGATCCATCTGGCAACGGCTGACAGTTGCATTGACAGCGTACCCAGTCGGAAACGACCGGCTGATGCAAGAATGCAGGCACCAACTACACCCGGATCCGGCCTCTTCGACGCACCAGAGCATGCGAAGCGAGAGCTGCATGAATTGCTGGCGCTTACATTATATAATAGGTCGTGAACGGCGGTCGTCGTTGCGCCGTGCTTATTGTTTCGCTACTGGAGGTATCTCACATGTCCGGTCCCGCTCATGCTTCCAATCCTGTGCCCGATCTTACCCAACTGCCCGCATGGCAGGCGCTTACTGCTCATTACGGTGCTATTAAAGACGTGACCCTGCGCACTCTCTTTGCCGAAGACTCCCAGCGGGGCCAACACCTTACAGCCGAAGCCGTGGGCCTCTACCTCGACTACTCTAAGCAGCGCGTCACCAACGAAACCCTGCGCCTCCTGCTCCAACTGGCTGATGAAAGCCGCCTTTCCGATCAGATAGCGGCCATGTTCCGCGGTGACAAGATCAACACCACCGAGGACCGCGCCGTGCTACATATCGCCCTCCGCGCCCCTCGCGACGCGGTCATCACAGTCGATGGCGTCAACGTCGTCCCTGAGGTCCACAAAGTGCTCGACCGCATGTGCGACTTCGCCACGCAGGTGCGCGAGGGCAAGTGGCTCGGCCACACAGGCAAGCGTATTCGCAATGTCATCAACATCGGCATCGGCGGCTCCGATCTCGGCCCCGTCATGGCTTACGAAGCCCTCCGCGCCTACAGCCAACGCGACATGACTTTTCGCTTCGTCTCCAACGTGGATGGCACCGACTTCGTCGAGGCTACCCGCGACCTGGATCCCACCGAAACCCTCTTCATCATCGCCTCTAAAACCTTCACCACCCTCGAAACCATGACCAACGCGCAGGCCGCCCGCGCCTGGTCACTGCAAGGACTCAAGGATGAGGCCGCAGTAGCCCGCCACTTCGTCGCCGTCTCCACCAACGCGAAAGAGGTCGCTAAGTTCGGTATCGACACTGCTAACATGTTCGAGTTCTGGGACTGGGTCGGCGGTCGCTATTCGATGGACGCGGCCATCGGCCTCTCCACCGTGGTCGCCATCGGCCCCGGCAACTGGAAGGCGCTCCTTGGCGGTTTCCACGCCATGGATGAGCACTTCCGCACCACGCCCCTAGCCCGGAACTTGCCGGTGCTGATGGGTCTGCTCGGCATCTGGTACAACAACTTCTTCGGCGCGCAAACCGTCGCCGTCCTCCCGTACGAGCAATATCTGAAGCGATTCCCCGCCTACCTCCAGCAATTGACTATGGAGAGCAATGGCAAATCGGTCACACGCTACGGCAAGCTAGTAGACTACCAGACCGGCCCCATCTACTGGGGCGAGTCCGGCACCAACGGCCAGCACTCCTTCTACCAGCTTATCCACCAGGGCACGCGCCTGATACCGTGCGACTTTATCAGCTTCTCCACGACGCTGAACCCCCTCGGCGACCAGCACGACATGTTGATGGCTAACATGTTCGCCCAGGCCGAGGCGCTGGCGTTCGGCAAGACTGCGGACGAGGTGCGAGCAGAAGGCACCGCCGAAGAGTTGGTGCCCGCCCGCACCTTCGAGGGCAACCGCCCCTCCACAACCATCCTGGCAGACAAACTGACCCCCGAAACTCTGGGCAAGCTGATTGCCCTCTACGAGCACAGCGTCTTCACTCAGGGCGTAATCTGGAACATCGACTCGTTCGACCAGTGGGGCGTCGAGCTTGGCAAGGTACTCGCCAAGCGCATCATCTCCGAGCTAGGCAGCGCGGACGAGCCTGCGCTAAAGCACGATAGCTCCACCAACGCGCTCATCAGGCGCTACCGGGCATCGAAGGACTGAGGACTGAGGACTGAGGACTGAGGACTGAGCATTATTGAGGAAAGATAAAGAGAGTATGGGAGACAACAAGCTAACAATTAATGAGAAGACTGGTCAGTTCTCAGTCCTCGCCTTGAACGTCGGCTCATCCAGCATTAAAGTTACGCTCTATACCTTGCATAAGGCCGCACAGGACGGTGTTGCCGAGCAGGACGGGACGATTGATCTTTCAGAAGGCTTGTCGGGCGGGCAACCAGGTTTGGACTCGCTTTTCGAGCGGCTAAAGGCAAGAGCCGAGGGCAAGCATCTCGACGCAATCGGCCACAGGGTTGTCCACGGGGGGAGCCGCTACACCGAACCTCAGGTTGTCACCCCCGAGGTAATCGCCGCAATCGAGGAAATAGGGCAGATTGACCCTGAACACGCGCCGCTCGCGCTGGCAGGTATCTATGCAGCAACTAAGGCTTATCCCGACGTTCCACA